>NZ_AP018365.1:4575000-4800000 GCF_016756395.1 Streptomyces sp. SN-593 | reverse complement strand
GTCGAGGTCCAGCTCCTGGGGGGTTCCCGGGGAACCCGGGGCTGCGGTCATGCCCCGAGTATGCCACGGAAGGAGATTGCGCTAAAGGTCTTCGCTGTGTAGTCTTTAGCTTCGAAGTTTAGAACTGAAGTCTTCACTCCGAAGCTGTTGCGCTCCGGAGGATGTGGGGAGCCGCGCCCGGACTGGGCGCGGCCGTGATCGAGTGAGGTGAGTGTGACCACCGCGATGGGCGCCGCGCTGCGCCGTATCCAACTGGGCAACGCGCTGAGCGCGTTCGGCAACGGCTTCACCGTGCCCTTCACGTTCGTCTATGTGTCGCAGGTGCGGGGGCTGGGCGCCGGTGTCGCGGGCGCGGTGCTGGCGACCTTCGCCGTCGCCGCGCTCTTCGTGCTGCCCTTCACCGGGCGGGCGATCGACCGGCGCGGACCGGTGCCGGTCGCGGTCGCGGGCACCGTGCTGGCCGCGTGCGGCTCGCTCGGTCTCGGGCTGTCCGGGAGCGAGGCGGGCGTCATCGCCGCGGCGGGCGCGCTGGGTGCGGGGATAGCCGTGGTGCAGCCGGCCCTGGCGACGATGATCGTGTGGTGCTCGACCACGGCGACGCGGTCGCGGGCGTTCGCCATGCAGTTCTTCCTGAACAACCTGGGGCTGGGCGTCGGCGGTCTGATCGGCGGCCTGATCGTGGACACCGCGCATCCGTCGTCGTTCATCCGGTTGTTCGCAATCGAGGCGGCGATGTTCCTGGTGCTCGGTGCGGTGGTCTCCACCGCGCGCGTGCCCGGCGCGCCGCTGCTGGCCGCGGCGGACCGGCCCGGGTCCGGATCCGGCGCCGGTGTCGCCGGCGGTTGGCGGGCGCTGCTGCGGGACCGGGCGATGGTGATGGTCTGCGTGCTGGGCTTCGTGATGTTCTTCGCCTGCTACGGACAGTTCGAGTCGGGGCTGTCGGCGTTCGCGGTGGAGGTCACGCACATCTCGCCGGCCACGCTCGGGGCTGCACTTGCAGCCAACACCGCGGTCATCGTGCTCGCCCAGTTCGTGGTGCTGCGGCTGGTGGAGCGCCGGCGGCGCAGCCGGGTGATCGCCGGGGTCGGCCTGGTGTGGGCGGTGGCGTGGATCGCCGCCGGGGTGTCGGGGCTGGTGCACGGAAGCCACACGCTGGCGGTCGCGGCGATCATCTCGACGTACGCCCTGTTCGGGCTCGGTGAGGCGATGCTGGCCCCCACCGTGAATCCGCTGGTGGCCGACCTGGCTCCGGACCGGATGGTGGGGCAGTACAACTCGGCGTTCGCGCTGGTGAAGCAGCTCGCCCTCGCGCTGGGCCCTGCGGCGGCGGGTGTGATCGCGGCAGCCGGGGCGTACGACGCGTACATCGTGATGCTGGTGGTCTGCTCGCTGGGGATATCGGTGACGGCGCTGCGGATGGCGCGGCACCTTTCGCCGGTGCAGGACAGCCCGGTGCCGGTGGCCCGGGTGGTGGCCCGGTCGGTCCGCCCGGAGTCGGCGGAGCCCGAGCGCATAGCGGGCTGAGCCGAGCCGGCGGAGCGGTTCCGGGCCTGGTGGACGGGGATCCGCCCGGCGCGGCTCGCCACGCTCGGCCCTGCCCGTGTCACCGATCGCTCCCCTCCCCCGGCCACCCCGGGGGCGGCCGGGCGGGCGGGCGAGCGGTCAGGCGGGCAGCGCGAACTCGCACCAGACGGCTTTGCCGCCGCCCGGGGTGCGGCGGGAGCCCCAGCCGGTGGCGATGGTCGCGATGATCGAGATCCCCCGGCCGGCCTCGTCGGCGAGGTCGGCGCGCTGGCGGCGCGGCAGGTGCTCGTCGCCGTCGGTGACCTCGATGATCAGGCGCCGGTCGGTGCGGCGCAGCCGTAGCCGCATGGGCGGGATGCCGTGCTTCAGCGAGTTGGCGACGAGTTCGCCGGCGGCGAGGACGCCGAGGTCGCGCAGTTCGGTCGGGAAGCGCCAGGAGGCGAGCACCCCGGAGGCGAAGGCGCGGGCGCGCGGCGCGGCCTCGATGCCTCCGAGCAGGTCGAGCGAGGCGTTCCGGAAGAGCTCGGCGTCGGCGCCGCTGTGGTCGGGGCACTGCAGGACGAGCACGGCCACGTCGTCGTCGTGCTCGGAGGTGACGCCGAGGGCGCGCAGCAGCCGGTCGCAGATCACCTGGGGCGCGCCGGTGGCGCCGGCCATGGCGCGGGTGAGGGCGTCGACGCCTTCGTCGATGTCCTGGTCGCGGCGTTCGATGAGGCCGTCGGTGTAGAGCACCGCGGTGCAGCCGGGGCCGAGCGCGACGGTGCCGGAGCTGTGGATCCAGCCGCCGGTGCCCAGCGGCGGCCCGGTCGGTTCCTCGACGCGGTGCACGACGCCGTCGGGGTCGCGGATGAGGATGGGGAGGTGCCCGGCGCTGGCGTAGTGCAGGCGGCCCTCGCTGGGGTCGTGGACGGCGTAGACGCAGGTGGCGATCTGCATGGCGTCGATCTCGGCGGCCAGCTCGTCGAGGAGTTGGATCACCTCGTGCGGAGGCAGGTCGAGCCGGGCGTAGGCGCGGACGGCGGTGCGGAGCTGGCCCATCACGGCGGCGGCGCGCACCCCGCGGCCCATCACGTCGCCGATGACCACCGCGGTGCGGCCGGCGCCGAGGGTGATGACGTCGTACCAGTCACCGCCGACGGCGGCGTCGGTGCCGCCGGGCTGGTAGGTGGCGGCGACGCAGAGGTCGTCGGGCTGCTCCAGTTCCTGCGGCAGGAGGCTGCGCTGGAGGGTGACGGCGGTGTCGTGGAGGCGGCGCTCGCTCTCGCGGAGGCGTTCGGCGGACTGCACCTGGTCGGTGACGTCGGCGCCGAAGACGAGGACGCCGCGCTGCTCGGCGTCGGGGTGCCCCGGGTGGACGGGGGTGCAGGTGAAGGTGAAGTAGCCGTCACGGGTGGGTGCGCCCGGCCCGGTGTGGGTGCCCTGGCCGACCTTGCGGGCTTTGACGGTGCGCGGCCTGCCGCTGCGGTGGACCTGGTCCATCAGCGGGAGCAGGCCGAGTTGGTCGAGTTCGGGCAGGGCCTCGCGGGCGGGCGTGCCGGTGGTGCGGGGGCCGAAGAGGTCGGTGTAGGCGTCGTTGACGAAGCGGACCTGGTGGCCGGCGCCGCGGGTGACGGCGATGAGTGCCGGGAGCCGGCTGAGCACCCCGCGGACGGACTTCTCACTCGCGAGGGTGATGTCGGCCGACCCCGGGGTGTCCTGGTGCCCGCCGTCGCCGCCGCTCGCTCCCTCGCCGGGGCCGGCACCGTCGCCGTCGCCGGGGGTGAGCGGGGCGGGAGCGGGCGCGGGGCCGGCCGCGCCGGTGTCGCCGGGTGCTCCGGTACCGGCGGAAGCGGGATCACCGGCCTTGCCGCGCGCTGCTGGTACGGCACTGCGTCGCTGTGTTCCGGGGAGCCGGGCGCTCCAGCGCGTAAGGTTCAAACGTCCGATTCCTCGTATTTGTCACTCTTTGCCAGTGCTGCTGCACGCGTGGTCACGTGCCCAGTGTGGCCGAACCTCGACGCGGGCGGGAAACGTGGAGCGGCCGGGAGCCGTCAGGGCGCGTCCGGTTTCCGCTCGGAACCGGCCGCGAGTTCGAACTCCGCGCGCGGGTGTTCCAGCGAGCCGAGGGAGACGATCTCCCGCTTGAAGAGGCCCGACAGCACCCACTCGGCGAGGATGCGGGCCTTGCGGTTGAAGGTCGGCATCCGGCTGAGGTGGTAGACGCGGTGGATCAGCCAGGCGGGGTAGCCCTTGATGGCGCGGCCGCGCACCAGCGCGACGCCTTCGTGCAGGCCCAGCGACGCCACCGCGCCGGCGGAGACGTGCCGGTATTCGGTGAGCGGGCCGCCGTGCAGGTCGGCGATGAGGTTGTCGGCCAGGACGCGGGCCTGGCGTACGGCGTGCTGGGCGTTGGGCGCGCACTCGGGCCCCTCGTCGGCGCCGGGCCGCTCGCCGCCGGACGGGAGGACGTCGGGCCGCTCGGCGCCTCGCCCGGGTCCGGTACCTCGCCCGGGTCCGGCGCCCGGTCCGCTTCCAGTGCCCGGTCCGCTTTCGGCGCCTGCCCCGCTTCCGGCGCCCGCCCCGGCCGCGGCACCCAGGTCGGGCACGGCCGCCGCGTCGCCGGCCGACCACACCCGGTCGGCGCCCTCCACCCGCAGGGCGGCGTCCACGCGGAGCCGGCCGCGCCCGGTCAGAGGTAGCCCGGTCGCGGCGAGCAGGGGCGCCGGCTTGACGCCGGCGGTCCACACCAGCGTCCGGGTCGGCAGCCGGTCGCCGTCGGAGAGCACCGCGATCCGGTGCTCGCAGGAGTCGAGCCGGGTCTCCAGCCGGATGTCGATGTTGCGGCCGCGCAGCTCGCGCAGCGCGTACCGGCCGAGGGCCTCGCCGACCTCGGGCAGGATGTGGTCGGACGCCTCGACCAGCACCCATCTCAGGTCGTCGGTGGTGATGTTGTGGTAGTACCGCACGGCGTAGCGCGCCATGTTCTCCAGCTCGGCGAGGGCTTCCACGCCCGCGTACCCGCCGCCGACGAAGACGAAGGTCAGCGCGGCCTCGCGGACTTCGGCGTCACGCGTGGACGAGGCGATGTCGAGTTGCTCCAGCACGTGGTTGCGCAGGCCGATGGCCTCCTCGACGGTCTTGAACCCGACGCCGTGTTCGGCCAGACCCGGCACCGGCAGGGTGCGCGAGACCGAGCCGGGAGCGAGGACCAGGTGGTCGTACGGGATCTCCAGCGCGTTGCCGCCCTCTTCCGGCGTGACCAGGGTGTCCACGGTGGCGGTGCGCCGGTGGGTGTCGACGGACCGTGCCTCGCCGACGATGATCCGGCACCTGTCGAGCACCCGGCGCAGCGGCACCACGACGTGCCGCGGGGAGATCGAGCCGGCCGCCGCCTCGGGCAGGAAGGGCTGGTAGGTCATGTACGGCTGCGGTTCGACGACCACGATGTCGGCCTCATGGGGTTTCAGCCTGCGCTGCAGCCGCAGGGCGGCATACATCCCGACATAGCCGCCGCCGATGACGAGAATGCGCGGCGTGCTCGTGCTGGCCAGGACTGCTGACTCCGTCGTCATTGCTCCATGACGCAATGGACCGGAGTCGTTTGTCCACAGTACGGACATGACCTTTCCGGGGAATCGCCAGTACGGCCGGTCGGCACCGGTGGTGGGGACGGGTTTCCGTGCCCGCGGAGGCGGTGCCCCGGCGGGCGCCGATGCCGCCAACCGGCGGACCGGAAGCCGACCCTCTTCTTTCTGGACGCGGCCTCAACTATGTTCGTGTCTCGTAGTACCGCCGCCGCTGGCGCGGCGATCTTCACAATGGGTGAGGAGTCTCCGGGGGGAGACAGTGATTCACCGGGGGATGGGACACATGCACCTTCAGGACTCTCGACGTACTTCGGCTGCCGATTCGGACCGTCACGGGGGCATCACGCGCCCGGCGCCCCTGCGGGTCGACGCCCAGCGGAATCTCGAACACGTACTGCGCGCCGCCCGCGAGGTCTTCGGCGAACTCGGTTACGGCGCGCCGATGGAGGACGTGGCCCGGCGGGCCCGGGTCGGCGTCGGCACCGTCTACCGCCGTTTCCCCAGCAAGGACGTGCTGGTCAGGCGGATCGCGAAGGAGGAGACGGCGCGGCTGACCGAGCAGGCGCGTACCGCGCTCGGGCAGGAGGACGAGGCGTGGTCCGCGCTCGCCCGCTTCCTGCGCACCTCCGCGGCCTCGGGCGCCGGCCGGCTGCTGCCGCCGCAGGTGCTGCGGGTGGAGGGCGGGCCGGGCGCCATGGAACCGCGTCCCGGCGGTGACGAGCCGGTCCGGGTGCCGTCGCAGCGCACTCCGGTGCCGGTGGGCCCGGCGGGTGCGCCCGACCAGGGCCTTCCGGCGGGCGCCGACCACACCGGCGCGCTGCCCGTCGAGCACTCCGGGCCGCCGGTCGGCCAGGGGCGCGACGCCACCGAGTCGCGGGCGGACGACGACGGGGTGGGCACTCTGCTCGACGTCGTCGGGCAACTGGTCGAACGCGCCCGGCAGGCAGGCGAGTTGCGTACCGACGTGTCGGTGGCCGATGTGCTGCTGGTCATCGCGACCTCCCCGCCCGCGCTGCCCGACGCGCACCAGCAGGAGGCGGCGTCGGCCCGACTGCTGGACATCCTGCTCGAAGGGCTGCGCCCGCGGCCGGGCCTGCGCCGCACGGAACACGTCACGGAGGCCGACCACCACTCCGGTGCCGACCCGATCGAGTGACAGTGGAGGATGTGTGAACGGTGGGGCCACGGATGAGTGGTTCCACCGGATCGCCTGACAGCGCCGCGCGGTCCTGTGCCACGCTTTCCCCGTGGATGAGGCAAACGGCGAGTCCGGCTCCGCGGCCGCGGACCCGGAGACCGGCGACGCGGCACCGCCGCGCAGGGTGCCGGGGCAGCGCGACCGCTTCGCGAGGCCCGAGCCCGCCGCCCCGGAGCCGGCCGCTTCCGCACCGCTCCCCGTCCCCGCCGGCCCACCCCCGACAAGCCCTGCGGCCGGGCCCGTCGAGGCCACCGCCACCGGTGCGCCCGCCGTCGGCGCGGAGACCGCGACGGCCGCAGACGCGGACGCCCCGGCCCCGGCCCCGGCCCCGGCCGGACCGTACAAGGACGGACGGGAGTCGGCCGGACCGGACACGGGCGGACGGAGGCCGCACGGACCGGACCAGAACGGACCGGGGCCGGACGCGGGGGTCACCGCCCTGCCGGCCGACGCCGACCTGCACCCCGCCGAACACCCCGGTGTGGAACCGGACGCGGCACCTGGCCCGTCGGTCGGCGCGCGTCTCGACGGCACCCGGGCGCCCCGGGCGTCCCAGCCGCTCCCGGTGACCGCCACCGTGCCGGCGCAGTCGGCTCCTTCCGGCGCCCCGCCCGCCCGATCCGGCTACTCGGACGCCGAGTTGGTCGACCAGGTCAGGGCCGGCCAGGACAGCGCCTACGGAGAGCTGTACCGCCGCCACGCCGACTCCGTGCGGCGCTACGCGCGTTCGTGCTGCCGCGACGCCCACACCGCGGAGGACCTCACCGGTGAGGTCTTCGCCCGCACCCTGCAGGCCATCCGGGGTGGCAGTGGACCCGAATCCGCTGTCCGCGCCTACCTGTTGACCACCGTCCGGCGGGTCGCCGCGACCTGGGGCAGCACCGCCCGCCGCGAACAACTGGTCGAGGACTTCGCGGTGTTCGCCGTGTCCGCGGCCGGCGCCGGGGCCACCGAGCGGGGCGCGGACCTCGGCGCCGACGTCCGTGCCATGCGCGAGGCCGAACGCAGCCTGGCCATCCGGGCGTTCCGCACCCTGCCCGAACGCTGGCAGACCGTCCTGTGGCACACCGCGGTCGAGGACGAGTCGCCCAGCGAGATCGCCCCGCTCCTCGGCCTGACCCCCAACGCGGCCGCGGTGCTGGCGCACCGCGCCCGGGAGGGCCTGCGCCAGGCGTACCTCCAGGCGCACGTCAGCAGCACGCTGACCGCCGAGGGCGAGTGCGCCCGGTACGCCGACCGGCTCGGCGCGCACGCCCGCGGCGGCCTGCGGCTGCGCGCGGACCGGGAGTTGAACCGGCACCTCAAGGAGTGCGCGCGGTGCACCGCCGCCTCGGCCGAACTCGCCGACCTCAACTCCGCGCTCAAGGGCCTGCTGCCGGTCGCGTACATCGGCTGGTTCGCCGCGGCCTACGCCGCCAAGACAGCCGGGATCGTGGTCGCGGGCGGTGCGGCCGCCACCGCCGCCGCGGGGGGCGCGGCGGCCGCGGCCACCGGTTCGGGCGGCGCCACCGCCGCCGCGGGGGGCGCCGCGGCGAGCGAGGGGCTGGGGGCGCCCGCGAAGGCCGGCATCGCCGCGGCCGTGGTGGTGGCCGCCGCCGGAGCCGCCTTCGCCTTCACGCTCACCGGGGGCCACGGGAAGGCCCCGGCGAAGCCGGAGGCCAAGCCGCCGGTCACCGCGCCGGTCACGTCCGCGCCGCCGCCGAGCCCGGCGCCGAAGCCGACCCCGAAGCGCGCGGCGCCCCCACCGGCGCCCGCCGCCACGACACCCGCGGCGACCACACCGCCGCCGCAGGTGACGCCGAAGGCCGTGCCGAAGCCGGCCCCGGCCCCGCCCGCCCCGAAGCCGAAGCCCCGGCCCACACCGACGCCGACGCCGACCCCCACGCCGCCGCCGGCCCCGACCGCCTACAAGGTGAACGCGCTGCCGGTCATGGGCCTCGGCGCGGCCTCCGACGAGCCCGCGATCGTCCCGCAGGGCCCGCGCAACTGGTGGTGGGACCGCACCGACCCCGGGATCGGCGGCACAACCTACGACCACGGCATCAGCGTGCACGCCCCCTCGACGGTGGACATCGCGCTCAACCGCGCCTGCGTCTCCTACGACGCCCGCGCCGGGATCGACGACCTGGTCAGCCCGCTGCTGCGCACCTCGGTCACCTTCGCGGTGTACGCCGACGGCAGCCGGCTGTGGCGCTCCGGCCCGGTGCACCCGGGCGATCCGGCCGTGCCGGTCCACGTGGACCTCACCGGCCGCAAGACGCTCCGGCTCGAGGTCACACCGGACTCCCGCCCCCTGTCCTTCGCCAACCTGGCGGACTGGGCCGACTCCGTGATCACCTGCGGCTAGGGCCTGCCCGGCGGACCGTGCCGGTCGAGCTCGCGGCGTCCGGTGCCGTGCATCGCAAGGCGGAGAATCATCCGCGTACCGGGCCGTACGCGGGTGATCCGACAACGCAGGGAGGTGCGGTGCCGGGCGCCGCGAGCCCGGCAGGATCCGCCGGACAGGCCCTGAGGCCTGCCCGGCGGACCGGCCGCGGGTGGGGAGGGGGCACGGCGTCACTGCACCGCGCAGGCACCGTCGGCGCATCCGTCCGCGCCCGGGGCCGCGAGGTCCTCGTCGGCCGTCTCCTTGGCCACCTGCTCCAGCACGCGCAGGAACGTGGAGGTCTCCTGGCCGCCCTGGACCGCCCACTGCCCCTCGAAGACGAAGGTCGGCACGGCGGTGACACCGATCTCGCGGGCGCGCGCGATGTCGGCGACGACCTCGTCGGTCAGCGCGTCGCCCGCCAGGAAGGAGGCCACCGCGACGCGGTCGAGACCGGCGGCGACGGCGGCGTCCGCGAGCTGTTCGGGGTCGCCGATGTCCAGGCCCTCGGCGAAGTGCCCGGTCATCAGCGTGCCCTTGAGCCGGTTCTGCGCGGCGGCACCGTAGGTGTCGAGCGCGAAGCGCAGCAGCCGGTGGGCGAGCAGCGAGTTGTTCTCCAGCACGGAGTCGAAGTCGAACGCGAGTCCCTCGGCGGCGCCGAGCCGCGTCAGCCGCTCGTCCATGGCGGCGGCCTGGGGGCCGAACTTCGCGGCCAGCACCTCGCGGTGCGGGCGGGGCTCGTGGGGGGCGTCCGGGTCGAGCTGGAACGGCCGGTAGACCACCTCGACCGCGCCGCCCTGCGGGAACGCCGCCAGCGCCCGTTCGAAGCGGGACTTGCCGACGTGGCACCACGGGCAGGCGATGTCCGAATAGATCTCGACCTTCACGGCGGTCACTCCCCAGGAGACGGTCGGCGGCGCCCGGTCGACGCCCTACGGCCCACCACGGAAAGCGGTGGACATATCAATTGAAACATCAATGAAAACTGAGGGCGAGCGCCGCCAGCTCCTCGATCGACTCCTGCCGGCTGCGCCCCGCCCCGCGCGCCCGCTGCCGGACCGCCTCCTCCGGGGCGAGCAAGGCCGCCGCCCGGGCCGTCACCGCGTCGTCGCCCGCCTGCTCGGGCAGGGTCCGGGGCAGGGCGCCGCGGACCGCGTCCGACGCACCGGCCATCCGCAGCGCGGCGGGCGCGTCGCCCAGCTCGGCGAGGATCTGCGCCGCCGTGTCGAACTGGGCGCCGACCACCGCCTCCGTGCAGTTCTCCTCCTCCGCCATCCGCACCGCCTCGGCGGCCTCGACCAGCGCGCCGGGCAGGTCCCCCTCGGCGGCGGTGAGCCCGGCGGACAGGCCGCGCAGCAGCACGTGGAACATCGGCGGCGGGGTGCCGTCGGCGATCCGGCCCACCGCGGTCCCGTACAGCTCGCGGGCCTCGCGCACGGCTCCCTGACGCAGCAGGATCAGCGACCGCAGGTAGCGGATGTAGGTGCGGGCGTCCATCACCGCGTACCGCTCGGCCTCCTCCTCGGCGTCGTCGAGGAGCCGCCGGGCATCCTCGTCGTCGCCGCACCGGTGCGCCAGTTCGGCCATCCGCCCCAGCAGGAAGGCACCCTCGCTGAACGCGCCCAGCTCACGGCCGAGCCGATACGCCTCCTCGAAGCCGTCCCTGGCCGCGGCGTAGTCGCCGTGCAGCGTCTCGATCTCGGCCCGGGCGCTGTGCACCTGGGCCCGAATCCAGCGGTCGCCCAACCGCCCGGCCAGCTCGCTCAGTTCCGCCCGGTCCCGGTCGACCCGCGCGGTGCCGCCCGGCGAGTCGACGGTCACGTGCATCCGGAACATCAGCGCGGCGGCCAGCTCCCAGTCGCCGCCGTTGGCACGGCAGTTGTCGACCACCCGGTCGGTCTCGGCGAGCACCATCCGGCCGCCGCCGGACACGTAGAGCGTGAACGGCCACAGCATGCCCGGGAAGCGGGCGGCGGGCGGACCGGCGTCGCGGTAGGCGGCGGAGACCAGGTTGACCATCGCCTTCACGTCCGGCGCCGCCCACTGGTCCTCGGTCGCGCTGTCGCCCTGCACGAACAGCAGCAGCAATTGCAGGTCGAGGCGCGGCCAGTACATCGGGTCGTCGGTGTCGCCCAGCCGGTCCGCGCCCATCGCGGCCACCTGGGTGAGCCAACCGGACGCCTCGTCGCGGTAGTTGCGCAACCACCAGAACCACCCCATGCCCAGCGCGATCGCGACCGCGTCGGCCTCGGAACGGTGCACGAGGGCGCGGTGCAACGCGGCCCTGACGTTGTCCAGTTCGGTCTCCAGCACCTCGAACCAGTGCAACTGGTCGCTGCCGCGCAGCAGCGGGTCGACGGACACGGCCAGGTCGCGGACGTACGCGGTGTGCCGCTCGCCGGCCGCCACGAGCGCGGCGGGGTGTTCGTGGGCCCGCTCCAGGGCGTACTCGTGGATCGTCTCCAGCAGCCGGTAGCGGGTGCCGGCGGTGCGGTCGTGCTCGGCCACCACCAGGGACTTGTCCACCAGTTGGGCCACCGTGTCCAGCGCGTCCGGGCCGCACACCGCCTCGGCCGCGGCGAGCGTGCAGCCGCCGGCGAAGACGCTCAGCGCGCACAGCGTCGTGCGCTCGCGGTCGTCGAGCAGGTCCCAGCTCCAGTCCACGACCGCGCGCAGGGTCTGCTGGCGCGGCAGGAGGGTGCGGCTGCCGCCGGTGAGCAGCCGGAACCGGTCGTCGAGCCGGTCGGCGATCTGCCGCGGGGACAGCGCGCGAAGCCGGGCCGCCGCGAGTTCGATCGCCAGCGGGAGGCCGTCCAGCCGGCGGCAGATCTCGCGGATCGCGGCCTCGTCCACCGTGTCGGAGCCGGAGCTGTCCCGGTGCCCGTTGTGGCGACCGGCCGGCGCACGGTCCGCGCCGGGGGTCGGACCGCGGCCCGGGACCGTGTCCGGAGCAGGGTCGGGGGCGAGGTGCGGGGCGGGGTCGGGAGCAGGGTGGTGGGCGGGGTCCGGGACCGCCTGCGGGCGGGCGGTCCTGGCGCGCTCGGCGAACAGCCGGTACGCGGTGCGCGGCGGCAGTGGCTCCACCGGGCGGACCAACTCGCCCGGTACGCCCAGCGGTTCGCGGCTGGTGGCGAGCACGGTCAGCTCCGGGCAGCGGGCGAGCAGGTCCTCCGCCAGGTACGCGGTGGCCCCGACCAGGTGCTCGCAGTTGTCCAGCACCAGCAGCAGGCGGCGGCCGGTGCAGTACTCCACCAGCCGCTCCATCGGGTTCTCGCCGCCCAACGCGTCGCGCGCCGGGGCCAGGACGAGGGTGTCGCGGCGCCCCAGCGCGTTCAGCACGGCGTGCGGAACGGCGTACGGGTCGTCCAGCGGGGCGAGTTCGGCCAGCCACACACCGTCCGGGTACCCGTCCTGCGCGGCCTCGGCCGCCTCCTGCGCCAGCCGGGTCTTCCCCGAACCGCCCGGACCGGTGAGCGTCACCAGCCGGGCGGCCCGTATGTCGGCGCGGATCGCGGCGAGTTCACTCTCGCGGCCGACGAAGCTCGTCAGGCGCGCCCGCAGGTTGCCGCGCCGGGGCGGCGGGGGCGCCGGAGACGGGGCCGACGGGGGCAGCGGCCCCACGGACGGCGCGCCGGAGGCCGTACGGTGCCGGGCGTCACCGGCGGTCGGCCCGTCAGGCTCGGGGGGCCTCAGCAACTCCGTGTGCAGCGCGCGCAGTTCCGGTCCGGGGTCGGCGCCGAGCGTGTCGGCGAGCACGGTCCTGGCCTCCTCGTACGCCACCAGGGCGTCGGCGCTGCGGCCGCTCGCCCGCAGCGCGCGGATGAGCTGCGCGTGGAACGGCTCGTCCAGCGGGTGGGCGGCCACGGCCTCCCGCAGCGCCGGGAGGACGGCGGCGGTCTGCCCGCGAGCCAGCTCCGCCTCGAACTTCGCGCGGAGCGCGGCGAGGCGCAGCGCGTCGGTGCGGGCTGCTGCGGCACCGCGGTCCGGCAGGTCCGCGAGCGCCGGGCCGCGCCACAGGCCGAGCGCCTGGCCCAGGGTGCGGGCTGCCTCCTCGGGGCGGCCGTCCCGCAGTTCCGCCTCGCCGGTGCGCAGCAGTTCCTCGAACGCGAACAGGTCGACGCTCTGCCGCGGCGTGTTCAGCCGGTAGCCGCCCGGCTCCGAGGCCACCGCGTCGCGCCCGAGGGCCTTGCGCAACCGCGCGACCAGGGCCTGGAGTGCGCCCGCGGCGTCGGCGGGCGGCTCCCGCGTCCAGACCTCGGCGATCAGGGTCTCCGGGGGCACGGGGTGGCCGGCCCGGGCGGCGAGGACGGTGAGGACCGCGCGGACCTTCGCACCGGTCAGCGGAACGACGGTGCCGTCGTCCGACCTGGCCTCGGTGACCCCGAGTACGAAGTAGCGCACGGCGTTCATTGTCCCTGCCCGGGGCCGGACCCGCGGTGGCGCGTGCGGGGCCCGGGCCGCGGTGGCGCGTGCGGCCCCGCGGCCCCGGCGCTCACGACCGCCGCGCGGGCCCGCTCTCGTCGGGCCGCGCGGCGGTCGGAAGGGTCAGCCGCGCGGCGGGTCCTCGCGGTCACGCGGGCCGAGCAGCTCGTCGGCAAGGGTGGGCAGGTCGTCGAGGGGGGTCTCCTCGGCCCACTGCGGGCGCGGCCGGCGCGGGGGCTGGGCGGCGGGCATCTCGCGGGTGCGCTCGTCGCCGGTGGTCCGGTCGGGACGGAAGAGCCACGGCGGCACCCGGTCGGTGGGGTCGTCGGAACGGGCGGTGCCGGGGGCCGGGGGCGGCAGCTCCGTGGTCTCGTCGCTGCTGCCGGACGGCTCCGGCTCGTGCTCGGGCTCGTGCTCGGGCACGATCGGGGTCATCACGGTCGTGGTCTCGGAGGGGGACGAGGCCGGAGGCGGCGTGACGGCCGGGAGCACCGTGGTCGCGTCGGAGTCCGACCGGTCGCCGTCGGAACCCGCGTCGGGCACCGCCGGCACGGCCGACATCACCGTGGTCGCGTCGGAGGCGGACGCGGAGCCGGACGCATCGCCGGACCCGGAACCCGAGCCCGTACCCGTACCCGTACCGGAGCCGGAACCCCTGTCCGAGCCGGAGCCGGAGCCGGAACCGGCATCCGAGCCGGAACCGGAACCGTGGTCGGTGTCCGAACCGCTCCCGGAACCACCGTCGGAACCGCCGCGGGACCCGCCCCCGGGCCCGCCATCGGAACCGTCGTCGGAACCGCCCTCGGAACGGCGGCCGGAGTCCGCGCCGGAGCCCCGGTCGGGCTCCTCCGCGGGCGCGTCCGACACCGCCGGCAGCACCGCGGTCTCCTCCGAGTCGGAGGCGGCGGCAGCAGCCGCGGCCGCCGCAGCCGCCGCGGCACGCGCCGCCTCCGCGCGCAGCAGCGCCTCCTCGGCCTTGCGCTGCTTCTCCTGCCGCTGCTCGGCCGCCTCGGCGCGCAGCCGCGCCTGCTCGTCGGCGAGCCGCCGCAGACGCTCCTGCTCCGCTTCGTACGCGGCCTCCTCGGCGGCGCGCCGGGCGTCCTCCTCGGCCTGGCGGCGCGCGGCCTCCTCCGCGGCGACGCGGGCCGCCTCGGCCTCCTGCGCGGCCTTGCGCTCGGCGATCTCGCGGCGCGCGGCCTCCTCGGCGGCGAGCCTGCGCTCCTCCTCCTCGCGGCGCAGCCGTTCCAACTGCTCCTGGCGCTCGCGTTCCTGTCGTTCCTCCTCGGCCTTGCGCGCGGCCTCCTCGGCGGCCAGTCGCGCCGCCTCCTCGGCCGCCTTGCGCTCGGCCTCGGCACGCGCCTCGATCTCCTGGGCGGAGAGCGGCAGCATGCGGTCGAGCCGGTGCCGTACGACGGTGGTGACCGCCTCGGGGTCCTGGGCCGCGTCCACCACGAGGTAGCGGGCGGGGTCGGCGGCGGCGAGGGTCAGGAAGCCGGCGCGCACCCGCTCGTGGAACTCCGCCGGCTCGGACTCCAGCCGGTCCGGGGCCTCGGTGAAGCGCTCCCTGGCGGTCTCCGGCGGCACGTCCAGGAGCACCGTCAGGTGCGGGACGAGCCCGCCGGTGGCCCACCGGGAGATGCGGGCGATCTCGGTGGGGGCGAGGTCGCGCCCGGCGCCCTGGTAGGCGACGGAGGAGTCGATGTAGCGGTCGGAGACGACCACCGCGCCGCGTTCCAGTGCGGGCTTCACCACGGTGTCGACGTGCTCGGCACGGTCGGCGGCGTAGAGCAGGGCCTCGGCGCGGTGCGAGACCCCGGCGGAGGAGACGTCGAGGAGTATGGAGCGCAGCCGCTTGCCGACCGCGGTGGCGCCAGGCTCGCGGGTGACGACGACCTCGTGGCCCTTCGCCCTGATCCAGTCCGCGACCGCCTCGACCTGGGTGGACTTGCCGGCTCCGTCGCCGCCCTCGACGGCGATGAAGAAGCCGGTGGCGGCCGGTCCGGTGGCCGGCTCGGCGCCGCGCAGCGCCTCGCGCAGGTCGCGGCGGAGCGGCACCCCGGAGCGGTCGTCGGTCTTGCCGAGCACCAGCGCGGCGACCGGCAGCAGCAGCGCGCCGACCAGGATCAGGGTGTAGGCGGCACCGCCGTGGTCGAAGGTGAAGTGGCCGTTCTGGACGCGGTGCGGGCCGATCGCGGCGGCGACCAGCGGCCCCGCGACCGCGGCCACGCCGAGCACGGCGCGCACCACGGCGTGCAGGTGCTCGACGGTCCGCGGCCTGCGGGCCTCCTCGGCCTCCTGCTCGATCAGGGTGTGCCCGGCGTTCGCGGTGACTCCGGCCGCGGTACCGGCCAGCAGCGACAGCGCCAGCACCGTGGCCTGGTCCGGCACGACGCCGGTCAGCAGCAGCGCGATACCGGTGACGCCGGTGCCGACGGCCAGCAGGCGGCGGCGGGAGAGTCCGGGCACCGTGTGGGGGGCGATCCGGATGCCGAGCACGGTGCCCGCGGTCAGCGCCAGCACCAGCAGGCCGAAGCCGGTCGGCCCGAAGCCGAGGGCGAGCGCGTGCAGGACGGCGACGGCGACCGCGACCGCGATCGAGCCGGCCACCGCGGCGGTGGCGAGCACCAGCAGCGGCAGCGCGCCGGTACGGCCGCGCTCGGCGCCGGCCGGGCCCTTGGGCAGCCGCAGGCCCTCCAGCGGGGAGTGCGGCTTGGCGGCGCCGCCGGAGGGCAGCTCCAGCAGGTACAGCACGGCCATCGAGGACGAGAAGAGGCCGGCGGCCACGTAGGACGACAGCGCGGCCTGGTGCAGGTCGAACCAGTCGACGCCCACCGCGATCAGCGTGTTGACGAGGGTGACGACCACCAGCGACGCCGCGGCCAGCGGCAGGGCGACGAAGCCCGTGCGCAGGTCGAGCCGTTGCAGCGTGGTGAGGTGGTCGGGGGCGGGGCGGACCGACGTGTCGCCCGGCGGGGGCAGCAGCGCCGGTGCGGCGCCGTCCTTCGCGATCGTCCACAGCCGCTCGGCGAGCCCGGCGACGAACGCGGTGGCCAGCAGCCACAGGTGCGCCGAGTGCGGGACCCACGTGACCCACAGCGGGGCGACGATGAACAGGCCGAGCCGTACGCCGTCGGCGCCGATCATCGTCCAGCGCCGGTCGAGCGGACCGCTCTCCTGGGTGAGCCCGGCCAGCGGCGCGAGCAGCACCGCGCCGAAGAGCAGGGACGCCACCAGGCGGGCGCCGAACACGGCGGCGACGCTGTACGCGACGCCCCGGTAGCCGCCGCCGAAGGAGTGGGCGGTGACGGTGGCCTGCACGGTGAGCACGAGCAGCACCAGCAGGCCGAGGCGGTCGGCGACCGCGCCCGTCAGTTGAGCGCTCCACAGCCTGCGCAGGGCGGGAATCTTCAGCAACGCGCCCACGGCACGCTCACGGGAGTCGGCCGAGAGGTCGGTCGCGAACGCCTCGGTGACGTCCGCCGCGGGCTGCGGTGGCTGCTCGGATCGCGTCATTCCGACAGCCTATCCGCCTCACCCGAACCAAACGTGTCCGCCCGAACAAACGGACGCGCATCCCCCCGCGGCAAACGGCGCGGGCGCCGCCCCCACGGATGGGGAGCGGCGCCCGCACGCTGCGGCCAGCACCTTCACTCCGTGGCGGAGCCGGCCTTCTTCGTCGCGGTCTTCTTCGCGGCGGTGGTCTTCTTGGCGGGCGCCTTCTTCGCGGACGCGGCAGAGGAGGCGGTCTTCTTGGCCGCGGCCTTCTTCGCGGGAGCCTTGGCCGGAGCCTTCTTCGCCGCCGTCTTCTTCGCGGGCGCCTTCTTCTTGGCCGGGCCCTTCGCGCGCTTCTCCGCGAGGAGTTCGTAGCCGCGCTCGGGGGTGATCGTCTCGACGTCGTCGTCGCGGCGCAGCGTCGCGTTGGTCTCGCCGTCGGTGACGTAGGGACCGAAGCGGCCGTCCTTGACCACGACAGGGCGCTCGCTGACCGGATCGGTGCCCAGTTCCTTCAGCGGGGGCTTGGCGGCGGCACGGCCGCGCGCCTTCGGCTGGGCGTAGATCGCCAGCGCCTGTTCCAGCGTGATGCTGAAGAGCTGGTCCTCGCTCTCCAGGGAGCGGGAGTCGGTGCCCTTCTTCAGGTACGGGCCGTAGCGGCCGTTCTGCGCGGTGATCTCGACGCCCTCGGCGTCGGTGCCGACCACCCGGGGCAGCGACATCAGCTTGAGGGCGTCGGCGAGGGTGACGGTGTCCAGCGACATCGACTTGAAGAGGGAGGCGGTGCGCGGCTTCACCGCGTTCTTGCCGGTCTTCGGGGTGTCCTCGGGCAGCACCTCGGTGACGTAGGGCCCGTAGCGGCCGTCCTTGGCGACGATCGGGCGGCCGGTGTCCGGGTCGGTGCCGAGCGCGAACTCACCGCTGGGCTTGGCGAACAGCTCCTGCGCCAGTTCGACGGTCATCTCGTCCGGCGGCAGGTCCTCGGGGATGTCGGCGCGCTTGTGGTCGTCCTCGCCGCGCTCGCCCTTCTCGACGTAGGGGCCGTAGCGGCCGACCCGCAGCATGATGCCGTCGCCGACCGGGAACGAGGAGATCTCGCGGGCGTCGATCGCGCCGAGGTCCTCCACGAGTTCCTTCAGGCCGCCGAGGTGGTCGCCGCCGGCGGGGTCGGGCTGGGCGGCGCCGGCCGCGGCGTCGCCCTCCTGGCCGAAATAGAAGCGGCGCAGCCACGGCACCGCCTCGGCCTCGCCGCGCGCGATCCGGTCGAGGTCGTCCTCCATGGAGGCGGTGAAGTCGTAGTCGACCAGCCAGCCGAAGTGCTTCTCCAGCAGGTTGACCACGGCGAAGGAGAGGAAGGACGGGACGAGCGCGGTGCCCTTCTTGAAGACGTAGCCGCGGTCGAGGATGGTGCCGAGGATCGTGGCGTAGGTCGAGGGGCGGCCGATCTCCTTCTCCTCCAACTCCTTGACCAGGCTCGCCTCGGTGTAGCGGGCGGGCGGCTTGGTGGAGTGGCCGTCGGCGGTGATCCCGTCGGCGGTCAGCGGGTCGCCCTCGGCGACCTGCGGCAGCCGGCGCTCGCGGTCGTCCAGCTCCGCGTTGGGGTCGTCGGCGCCCTCGACGTACGCCTTGAGGAACCCGTGGAAGGTGATGATCTTGCCGGAGGCGGAGAACTCGGCGTCCCGGCCGTCGGAGGCGGCGCCGCCGACCCGCACGGTGACGGACTGGCCGACCGCGTCCTTCATCTGCGAGGCGACGGTGCGCATCCAGATGAGTTCGTAGAGCCGGAACTGGTCGCCGGTCAGGCCGGTCTCGGCGGGGGTGCGGAAGCGGTCGCCGGAGGGGCGGATCGCCTCGTGGGCCTCCTGGGCGTTCTTCACCTTGCCCGCGTAGACACGCGGCTTGTCCGGCAGGTAGTCGGCGCCGTAGAGCTGCGTGACCTGCGCGCGGGCGGCGCCGACGGCGGTCTCCGACAGCGTGGTGGAGTCCGTCCGCATGTAGGTGATGAAGCCGTTCTCGTACAGCTTCTGGGCGACCTGCATGGTGGCCTTCGCGCCGAAGCCGAGCTTGCGCGACGCCTCCTGCTGGAGGGTGGTGGTGCGGAAGGGCGCGTACGGCGAGCGCCGGTAGGGCTTGGACTCGACGCTGCGCACCGAGAACTGCGCGTCGGCGAGCGCGGCGGCCAGGGCCCGGGCGTGCTCCTCGTCGAGGTGCAGTACCGCGGCGCTCTGCTTGAGGGCGCCGGTGGAGGCGTCGAAGTCGCGGCCCTGGGCGACGCGGCGGCCGTCGACCGCGACGAGCCGGGCGTTGAGCGTGGCGGGGTCGGAGGCGTCGCCGGCCCGGCCGGTGTTGAAGACGCCGACCAGATCCCAGTACTCCGAGGTGCGGAAGGCGATCCGCTCGCGCTCGCGCTCGACCACCAGGCGGGTCGCCACGGACTGCACCCGGCCCGCCGACAGCCGCGGCATGACCTTCTTCCACAGCACGGGGGAGACCTCGTAGCCGTAGAGCCGGTCGAGGATGCGGCGGGTCTCCTGGGCGTCGACCAGCCGCTGGTTCAGCTCGCGCGGATTACGCACGGCCGCCTGGATGGCGTCCTTGGTGATCTCGTGGAACACCATCCGGTGCACCGGGACCTTGGGCTTGAGGATTTCCTGCAAATGCCAGGCGATGGCCTCGCCCTCGCGGTCCTCGTCAGTGGCCAGGAATAGTTCGTCGGACTCCTTGAGGAGATCCTTGAGCTTCTTGACCTGTGCCTTCTTGTCGGCGTTCACGACATAGATGGGCTGGAAATCGCTGTCCACATTGACGCCGAGCCGCGCCCACGGCTGGCCCTTGTACTCCGCCGGCACTTCGGCGGCCCCGTTGGGGAGGTCGCGGATGTGCCCGACGCTGGCCTCGACGACGTATCCAGGGCCGAGATAGCCCTTGATCGTCTTCGCCTTGGCAGGCGACTCGACGATGACGAGTCGGCGGCCGCCCTGTGCGGTCTCGCGGGTCGGGGACAACTTCGCTCTTCTCTCCGGTTCGAAGGGGTGTCGCTGCGGAGTGTGACCGTACCTCCTGGGCCCGTGTCAAACGGGAAAAGTCCGCAACGCCACTCGAACGGTAACCCGATGTACGTTCTATCCACACCGCCGGGGTCGTCCGGCGGCCTCCCCCTGCAGGCTACGTCCACCGGTCTGATCCTGCCCGAAATCGCGCTTTCCGATCCTCACGGCCGGAAAACGCCGGGCCGGCCGGGGCCCCGGCGGACGTCGGCCGCCGGGCCGCGCGCCGGCCCCGGGGACGGGCGCGGGAAGCCCGGGTACCCCTCCCGCGAGCCCGCGGGCGGACGCCGGCCGGGACGGCTTCGTAGCCGGTTTGTATCAGGGCCGGTACGGGACGCCGGACACCGGGTGCTGCAAAAATGGGCGCGGACGGGCGGATGACCGATCCGCGCGACGGTGGGAACGCAGGGCAGGGGGATGCGTCATGTCCGACCAGAATCCGTACGCGGGCAAGCCGTACGGGGACGGCCCGTACGGGAGTCCGTCGCCGTACGGGGAGACCTCCGGCTACGGTGCCGCCCCCGGCTACGGCGAGGCTCCGGTCCCCGGTGACCAGGCCGGACAGGGCTACGGCTACGGCCATCCGCAGCACCCGCCGACCATGATGGGCGGCGACGCCGACTGGCGGCACAGCGCGCCCACGATGACGGGCGGCGACGGCGGCTGGCAGCACCACCCGCCGGTCGGGTACGGCGGCGCCGGCACGGCCACCCTGCTGACCATCGGCGACATCGCGGTGACGGGCGACGGCATCCTCACCCCTGCCGGCGCCCTCCCGCTGCGCGGCGCGGTGTGGACGGTCTCGGACATGAGCCGCACCGAGGAGAGCACCCCGACGTACGCGATCGTGCTCGCGGTGATCTTCTTCCTCGCGTGCCTGCTGGGGCTGCTCTTCATGCTGATCAAGGAGCGCAGGACCACCGGGTTCATCCAGGTCACGGTGCACAGCGGCGGCCGCTACCACGCGACGATGATCCCGGCCCGGGGTCCGAACGACGTGTACGCGGTCAACCAGCAGGTGAACCACGCGCGTTCGCTGTGCGTGTGAGGGTTCCGTCCGGCGGGCCGCCCCGCCCAGGGCCGCCGCAACCCGGGCCACCGCACTTCGGGCCGCCCCACCCCGGGCCACCGCACTTCGGGCCACCGCAACCCGGGCCGCGGCGCCCCGCGCGGTGGCGGCCGCATCCGGCGGTCGTGCCGCTGGCAACCCTCGCCGCCGGGATCGCCGCGTCCGCCTACCTCTACCGCACCGACCCGCACCAGAGCGGGCATCTGCTGCCGCGCTGCCCCTTCAACTGGCTCACCGGCCAGCTCTGCCCCGCCTGCGGCGGCACCCGCCTCGCCTACGACCTGCTGCACGGCGACCCGGTCCGGGCGTTCCACGAGAACGCGCTGCTCCTGGTGCTGTCCCCGGCGCTGTTGTGGATGTTCGGCCGCTGGGTGGTCGAGGGGCTGCGCGGCCGGCGCTGGCAGCCGGTGCTCCGGCCCCGGACCCAGTACGCCCTGCTGGTCGTGGCGGTGGGCTGGACGGTGCTCCGCAACCTGCGCTGACGGTGCGGCGCGGGCTGTGGGCTGCGGGCCGTCCTGGCTAGTCGGAGACCGGGGCGAGGAAGCCCTGCTCGACCAGGAGGCGGATCGACGCGGGCGTGCGGTCGCGCAGCACCACCGGGTCCTCGTCGAGGAGCTGGGCGATCGCGTCGATGATGCGGCCGGCCGGCAGCGTGCCGTCGCAGACCCCGGCGAACCCGGCGCCGACGGTGTCGACCTTGGTGGCCCGCCTCATGCCCCGCGCCGAGCGCAGCACCACGTGCTCCGGGTCCTCCGCGCCCGGCAGCCCGACCTGCTCCTGCACCACGTCGGGCGCGAGGGTGAACCGGGCCTCCAGCAGCGCCGCGTCGTCGTGCCCGCGCAGGAAGTCCTGCCGGCCGAACCAGTCGGCGACGTACGGCCCGAGCGGCTGCTCCACCGGGTGCGGCCACTCCTCGGCGGTGACCGAGGGCTGCGCCGAACCGGACCTGCGCAGCGTGATCCAGCCGAAGCCGACGCCGTTCACCTTGTTCCGTTCGAACTCCTCCAGCCAGGCGTCGTAGTGCCTCGCGTACGCGGCCGGGTCCGCGTGGTGGTCGCCCCCGTCGCGCAGCCACAGCTCGGCGTACTGCGCGACGTCCTGGACCTCGCGCTGCACGATCCAGGCGTCGCACCCGGCGGGCAGCCAGGACGTGACGCGTTCGCGCCAGTCCTCGCCCTCGGTGTGCTGCCAGTTGGCGAGGAGCTGCGAGTAGCCGCCCTCGGTGAGGTGGTCGGCGGACTGCCGGACGAGTTCACGGCACAGTTCGTCGCCGGCCATGCCGCCGTCGCGGTAGGTGAACCGCCCGGCCGGTGAGATCACGAACGGCGGGTTCGACACGATCAGGTCGTACCGCTCGTCCCCGACCGGCGCGAAGAGGCCGCCCTCCCGCAGGTCCGGCTCGGCGGCGCCGGACAGCGCGAGGGTCAGCCGGGCGAAGTGCAGGGCGCGCGGGTTGACGTCGGTGGCCGTCACCCGGGTGGCGTGCTGCGCGGCGTGCAGCGCCTGCACACCCGAGCCCGTCCCGAGGTCGAGCGCGCTGCCGACCGGCTCGCGCACGGTCAGCCCCGCGAGCGTGGTGGACGCGCCGCCCACGCCCAGGACCAGGTCGGCGCGGTCGACGCCGGGCGCGCTGCCGATGCCGGCCGCACCGCCGACCGCGCAGCCGAGGTCGGAGACGATCCACCAGTCGGCGCCTGAGTCCCCTGCGTACGGGCGTACGTCCACCGTGGCGCGCACCTGGTCGCCGTCGCGGATCAGCCAGGCGGCCGCCTCGTAGCGGTCGAGGCCGGCGCGCAGGACCGTACGGGCGCGGGCGAGCGGCACCTCCTGCTGGAGCAGGAAGAGCCGGACCAGGGTCTCCAGGGGGCTGCCGCCGCGGGTGGCGCGCAGCGCGGGGACGGTCTCGGCGCGGGACAGGGCCGCATAGGCGACGGCTCCGAGCAGGTCCAGGCAGCCGTCGGCGGTGAAGTCGGCGGCGAGCAGATCGGCGCGGAGGTCGGGCGCGGCGGCGGGATCGGGCAGGGGGCGGCCGGCGCCGCCCGGGCGCTGCGGGGCGCGCGGACCGCCGGTCGGCCGGGTGGGGGTGCTCGGGGTGCTCGGATCGCTCACGCCGCTCATTGTCCCGGAACTGCGGGAGGGGCGCCGCGTCGCGGGGCGGCGCGGTCCGGGAACCGCGGGCGAGCGCGGGGACGGCCGGACCGTCGAGGGGCTGCCGGAGGGGACAGGGACGTCGAAGGGGATGGGGACGCCGGATCGCGTGCGGGCCGCCCGAGCACGCGCCGGGCGGCCGGAGCGTGCCGGGCGGCCGGGGGTCAGGACGCCGTGGGGGTGGCGCTGGCGCTGGTGCCGGTCGAGCTGCTCGTGGTCGAGCTGCTCGTAGTCGAACCGCCCGAGACGCCGCGGCAGCCGGCCTGCTGGGCGAGGGCCTTGCCCATGTCGCCCTGGCGGAGGGTGTCGAGCGACGTCTGCCCGTTGGCCGCGGTCTTCTGGAGCGAGGTCGAGACGCCGCCGAGACCGACCGCGAACTTGGCCTGGTCGCTGGTGTCGAGCCCGTCGACCTGTTTCTTCAGCGCGGTGTACTGGGTGGCCTGCTGGGTGAAGACGGTCACCGCGTTCTTCTGGAACTTCGCGCCGTCGTCGCCGGGGGCGGCGCCCGCCTTGCCGAAGATGCCGGCGAGCGCGGTGTACGCGGCGGAGATCGACTGGAAGGCGGCGGAGTCCGCGCTCTTCACGTCCTGCGGCTTGCCGCCGCTGTCGACCTGGCCGAACGACGTGTTCGCGGTGTTGATCCTGCCGAGCTGGACCTGGGCCTGGTCGCAGACGCCCTTCGCCCAGTCGTCCTGCTTCTTGGCGGTGTCGTCCCCGCCGCACGCGGACACCGTGAGCAGCACGACCGCGCCACCGGACAGCGCGGCCAGGAGCTTCTTCTTCGCCTTCACCGGGTGGTCCCTTCCATGGCCTTCGGCCCCGGAACATACACGGCCGGGCGAAGACGCCCCGCGGGGCAGACCGCCGTGGGCACCCATTTATCTGCTCATCGAGCGATTCGTCTCGTAGGGCTGCGCCGCAGGTGGACAGCGGGTCAGCCGCGGGCGGACGCGTCCTGGTGGGCTTCCGCCCGCCTCTCCGGTGTCCGGCCGCCGGTGTGACATTTCACACGGCGTCAGGACGACACGATCAAGGAGGTATGCGGCCCGACCGAGCCTCGGGCAGGGGCGGGTGCGCGGGCAGGGGTGCGGCGGAGGTGGGCTCCCGGTCAGACGGAAACGGTCGGCCAGGTCATCCGGATCACGCCGCCGCGGTCTCCGTCGATCACCTCGACGTCGTCGACCAGGCCGCTGATGACCGCCAGGCCCATCTCGCCCTCGTCCTCGGCGGCGTCGTCGGTGGGCGGGCCGTCGGTGTGGCCGCCACCGGCGGAGGTGCCGGGGACCTCGTCCACGACCTCGATGGAGAACTTCTTCTCGTCCTCGTTGAGCAGCACGCGCACCGGCTCTTCGACGCCGTTGTTGCGGTGCAGGCCGACGGCGCGGCTGCACGCCTCGCCGACCGCCAGCCGGACCTCGTCCAGGGACGCCTCGTCCACCCCCGCTCGGCGCGCCACCTGTGCGGCCACGAGCCGTGCGGTGCGCACATGCTCGGGCTGGGCGCTGAAGAGCAGTTCTACGGTGGGCATGGGGCTTCCCCCTCCGGTCCTGTGGATGGGCATCAAAGGGGCCCGGACGGCGGTCCGCCCGGTGCCCCTCTCGACGAACGTCAGTCGGTCGCCGCGACAGCCTCGTCGACCGAGGTGTGGATGGGGAACACCTTGGTCAGACCGGTGATTCGGAAAATCTTCAGGATGCGCTCCTGGTTGCACACCAGACGCAACGATCCTTCGTGCGCGCGCACCCGCTTGAGCCCGCCGACGAGCACACCCAGGCCGGTCGAGTCGAGGAAGTCGACTCCCTCCATGTCCACGACGAGGTGGTAACTCCCGTCGTTCACGAGCTCCACGAGCTGCTCACGCAGCTTGGGCGCGGTGTACACATCAATCTCGCCGCCGACCTCGACGATCGTGCGATCGCCGACGGTTCGGGTCGACAGGGACAGGTCCACTGATCCTCCAGCACCTTGCATCGACGCGGCGCCCCCCTGGGGCCTCCACCGAAACGTTATCGGTAGTGGCGACTCCTCCACCGACAGGTGGGGGAAGGAGTTGGGCCGCGATGGCATTCAATCACTTCGCGGTGGGCCCGCACGACGCCTTACTGCGATTGTCCGTCATGCCGGTGACACACTGAGTGCCGATGGCCCAGGATCAACTTCCGCAGTCGGCGCACGGGCGCCCGTCCCCACGGACCGCTTTGGAGCGGCTCTCCGCGGGGGCGGACCGCGCCGTACGCATCACCCATACGGAGCACCTGCCCCCGCGGGTCGGGCGTCATGCATCGTGGCCGGAGGGCGTGCGGCCCGAAGTCGTCGCCGCGATCCGGGCGGCTGGGATCGACCGTCCGTGGGAGCACCAGGCGCTCGCGGCCGCGTACGCGCTGCGCGGCGAGTCGGTGGTCGTGGCGACCGGGACCGCCTCCGGAAAGTCGCTGGCCTACCTCGCGCCGGTGCTGAGCGCGCTGCTGCCGGAGCAGCGCGGGGCCGAGGCGGCGGACGGCGGCGAGGCGGCGGACGGCGGCGAGCCGGGCACCGGGAATGGGCCGAACGGGGGAACCGGAGGCACCGGGCGGGTCGGAGCCGCCGCAGCCGCGGCCGGAGCCCGACCCGGAGGGACCAGGGTCGGGGGAAGGGGCCGGGCCCGGGTCCCCGCGCAGAGCGGGCGGGGACCCACCGCGCTCTACCTCGCCCCCACCAAGGCGCTCGCCGCCGACCAGCGCCGCGCCGTCAGCGCGCTCGCCGCCCCGCTCGGCCCGGCGGTGCGCCCCGCGGTCTACGACGGCGACACCCCGTACGAGGAACGCGAGTGGGTCCGCCGGCACGGCACCTACGTCCTGACCAACCCCGACATGCTGCACCGCGGCATCCTGCCCGGGCACGCCCGCTGGTCCTCCTTCCTGCGCGGTCTGCGCTACGTCGTCATCGACGAGTGCCACACCTACCGCGGCGTCTTCGGCTCCCACGTCGCCCAGGTGCTGCGCCGCCTGCGGCGGATCTGCGCCCGCTACGGCGCCGATCCGGTCTTCCTCCTCGCCTCCGCGACCGCGGCCGACCCGGGCCAGGCGGCCAGTCGGCTGACCGGGGTGCCCGTCGCCGAGGTCACCGAGGACACGTCACCGCGCGGCGAGGTGTCCTTCGCGCTGTGGGAGCCGCCCCTGACCGAGTTGTCCGGCGAGCACGGCGCCCCGGTCCGCCGCACCGCCACCGCGGAATGCGCCGAGCTCCTCACCGATCTCGTACTCCAGGGTGTGAGGACCGTCACGTTCGTCCGCTCCCGGCGCGGCGCGGAACTCGTCGCCCTCATCGCCCAGGAGCGGCTCGCCGAGATCGACGCCTCGCTCCCCCAGCGTGTCGCCGCCTACCGGGGCGGATACCTGCCCGACGAGCGCCGCGCCCTGGAACGCGACCTGCACTCCGGCCGCCTCCTCGGCCTGGCCTCCACCTCCGCGCTCGAACTCGGCGTGGACGTCTCCGGGCTCGACGCGGTCCTGCTGGCCGGCTATCCGGGCACGCGCGCCTCGCTGTGGCAGCAGGCGGGGCGGGCGGGGCGCTCGGCCCAGGGAGCGCTGGCGGTCATGGTCGGCCGCGACGACCCCCTGGACACGTACCTCGTCCACCACCCCGAGGCGATCTTCGAACGGCCCGTGGAGTCCACCGTCCTCGACCCGGACAACCCGTACGTCCTCGCGCCGCACCTGTGCGCGGCCGCGGCCGAACTGCCGTTGACCGACGACGACCTGACCCTCTTCGGCCCCGAGGCCGCCGACCTGGTGCCGCAGTTGGAACGACGCGGGCTGCTGCGCCGCCGGGCGTCGGGCTGGTACTGGACCCGCCGGGAGCGGGCCGCCGACCTCACCGACATCCGCGGGGAGGGCGGCTCACCGATCCAGGTCGTCGAGGAGGACTCCGGGCGCCTGCTGGGCACCGTGGACGCCTCCTCGGCCCACGCCACGGTGCACGAGGGCGCCGTCCATCTCCACCAGGGCCGCACCTACCTCGTCCGGCGCCTGGACCTCGACGACTGCGTGGCCCTGGTCGAACGCGCCGACCCGCCCTTCACCACGATGGCCCGCGACACCACCGACATCCGCGTGTTGTCCACCGACATCGACGAGCCCTGGGGCGACGCCCGCATCCACTTCGGATCCGTGGAGGTCACCCACCAGGTGGTGTCCTACCTGCGCCGCCGGCTGCTGACCGGCGAGGTCCTCGGCGAGGCCAAACTCGACCTCCCGCCCCGGACCCTGCGCACCCGCGCCGTGTGGTGGACCGTCACCGACGCCCAACTCGACGCGGCCGGCATCCATCCCGAGGAACTGCCCGGCGCCCTGCACGCCGCGGAGCACGCCTCGATCGGCCTCCTTCCGCTCTTCGCCACCTGCGACCGCTGGGACATCGGCGGGGTGTCCATACCCCTGCACGCCGACACCGGGCTGCCCACGGTCTTCGTCTACGACGGCCACCCCGGGGGTGCGGGCTTCGCCGAGCGCGCCTTCCGCACCGCCCGCGGCTGGCTCGCCGCGACCCGTGAGGCCATCGCCTCCTGCGAGTGCGACCACGGCTGCCCCTCCTGCGTGCAGTCGCCCAAGTGCGGCAACGGCAACGACCCGCTCGACAAGGCCGCCTCCGTGCGGCTGCTGGACTGCCTGCTCGCCTCCGGTGCCGAGCCCGCCACCCGGCCCTGACCGGCGCCCCGCCACGGGTCACCTCCTCCTCGCCCTCCACGGCCGCAGCACTTTCCGAGAGTTGCGCGTCGGGCCCGGCCGGCCTCCGTCCCTGTCCCCGGACCCGAAGCAAGACCCACAGCCCGACCTGGACCCGAGGCAAGACCCGGTACGGGACCCGGAACTGGATCCGGACCCGAAGCAAGACCCACAGCCAGACCCGGACCCGAGGCAAGGCCCGGAACCGGATCCGAACCCAGCACCGACGCTGCCTCCGGCCCCGCCCGCGACCTCACCCGTGCTCCCCCGACCTGGGCAACGACGTCGGCCACCTCCCCCACCACCGCGCACCTGCGCAGCCGCGCCCCCTGAGCGAGGGCCACCCGAGCGGCCAGCCCGCAAGCCGCCTGCCGACCGTCCAGGGCGTGATCCGCCGCGGCCAGCGCCGCCAGGTCCGCGGCACCCCCCGCCCGATGCCTGGCCGCCACCGCGCTCCCCATCAACGCCACTGCCGCGAAGACCGCCATCAACACCGCCATCAACCCCAACGACCACACCGTGGCCGACCCCCGGTCCCGTTCCCGGCTCACGGCCCTCCACTCCCCACCGCCTCCTCGTCCAACGCGGCCGCCTCCGCCGTCAACCTCACCGGAAACCGCGGCCGGTCCACCGTCACCCGCACTCTCACCAGACCCCCGCCACGGCTCACCCTCACCTCCGCTCCCTCCGGCGCCGCCGCGCGGCCGGCCCTCACCACGTCCCCCGCCCCGTCCCCCCCGCGCAGCAGCGCGCGCTCCGGCCCTGGCGGCGTCCACGCACCGGATCTGCGCGGCTGCCGCCATCAACCCCCACAGGAGCAGCCCGGTCAGCGCCACCAGCGTCGGGATCACCACGGCCGCCTCAGCGGTGACGTAGCCCCGGTCCCCGCGACGCGCCCACCCTGACCGCCCGCCCCGGCGCTCCCGGCGCATTCCCTCAGAACGGCGCATGGAGCGCCTTCTCGATCACCGAGGTCATCGCCGTCCGCACCGGCCCACTCGTCACGACCTTGTAGAGCACGGCCGCGAACCCGCAGGCCGCGATCGTGCCCACCGCGTACTCCGCCGTGCTCATCCCGGCGTCGGCCGCCGCCCGGCACCGCCGGATCATTCCGGCCCACCGAACCGCCACGCACCGAACCGACTTCCGCATCGCCATTTCCGTTCTCCTCACTGGTTTTCCGGGTTCTTTCGTTTCCCGCTGTTCCTGCGTTCCTGGGCATCGAAGCCATGTGCCCGCGCCACCTGTGCCGCCGCCTCCACCGGTGCAGTCCGGCGGACGCGTCCCGTCGGGGTCCCGTCGCCCTGCCACCGCTGCCTTCCGCACGAGCGGGACACGGCTCCACACGGTCGGCCGGGACCCACACGGCCGAGTCACGGCCAGCCCCCTTCCGGGGCCCGTACGGGCGGGAGGCGGAGCCCGTCCTGTCGGCGACCTCACCCTCCCCCGCCTCCCGTCGGGCCTCCCAGCACCGCGCCCGCGAGCCCCATCACCACCGGCGCGACGCCCACGAGCAGGAAGGCCGGCAGGAAGCACACGCCCAACGGCGCGGTGGCCAGTACCGCGGCCCGCCGAGCACCGGCGACCGACGAACGGGCGTGCTCGGCTCGGTAGTCCGCCGCCAACCGGGCCATCTCCGCCACCGGCGCACTGCCTGTCGTCGAGGCCCGCGCCAGGCAGCGGCCCATCGCACCGGCCCCGGACAAGCGGCCGAACCTCCCCCAGCAGTCCGCCGGTTCACCGCCGAGCCGCAGCTCCGCCTCTGCCCGCGACAGTGCGGCTCCCAGCGCCCCGTCCAGGCACCGCCCCACCGCCCCCGCGGCCTCCCCCGGTGTGGCGCCCGCCGCCAAGCAGGCCGCCATCAAGTCAGCGCACAGCGGCAGTTCCGCCGGATCGGGTCCCGTGTCGGCTGTCCCCTCGGCGGCCCCCGCCCGGCGTCGGACGAGCACCACCCGCGTGGCGACCCCGACCACGATCCCGGCCAGCACTCCCGCAAGGCCCCCTACAAGAACCGTCGCCCCCAACACCGGGGCGATCACCGGCAACCAGGTCCGCCCGGCGGTTCGTACGCTCTCCCGCCAAAGCCATGGCTTCCTGGCTCGGCGTGCCCCTTCCAGCAGGCGCCGCAGTCTGCGCACACCACAGTTCCGGCCCCTTCCCGGCAGCGCCGCCGCTGCCGCCGCGCCCACCGCCGCGACGACGGACACCGCCATCCCCAGGCTGTGGACGGTCCCGCCGCTCACCACCGGCCCCCTTCCACGCTCGACCCGCGCGGCGTCCGGGCGGACCGCGGCGCTGCCGCTCCCGCCCCGAGACCGACCGTCGCCCGCTCGGCCACTTCTCGGTCGCCCACTCCGGCGGCGCCCGATCCCGGGACCCTTGAGTCCGGAGCGCGCGAGACGGTGAAGCCCCGGCCGCTGCCCGTACCGCTCGGCGGACCGCCCTCGGCCGCCCGGATGATCCGTGACGTCCACGCCAGGCCGGCCCATTCCAGAAGCACTCCCGCCACCAGGCAGACCAGCCCCGCCGGTGTGTGCAGGAGCACCGCAGCCGGATCTGCTCCCATCGCCGTACCCAGCACCAAGCCGAACGCGGGGAGCAGCGCGAGCAGCACCGCCGTGGCGCGCGGGCCGGCCAATTGCGCCCGCAGGTCCTCACGCCGGTCGGCCTCGGCGCGCAGAGCGACGGCGACCCGGTCCAGCGCCGCGGCCAGCCCGGCGCCGCCGTCCACCGCGACCTGCCAGCACGCGGCCACCGCGCCGAGACCGTGCGCGCCTGGTCGGCATCGCGCCGCCGTCCGGAGCGCGCCCGGCACATCCCCACCGAACCGGGCGGCGGACAGCAGCAGCCCCGCGATCGGCCCCAGGTCGGGGGAACCGGACCACCCGGCCGACTCCACCGCGTCCGCGAGTGCGGCGTGCGGCGGACGTCCGGCCCGCAGGTCGCCCGCCACCACGCCGCACAGCACGCTCACCGCGACCGAGGTCCGCTCGGCCGCTGCCCGGCGGGCCCGGGCCCCCAGCGCTCTGCGCACCAACGGCAGCGCGACCGCTCCCGCGACCATCGGCACCACCGACCACGTGACCGCCGCGAGCGCCGCCCCGGCGGGCAGGCACAGCCACTCAGGACCGCCGCGCGTGCGCCGCGTTTCACCTGCACCGTCCGACCGGAGCCCGGCGTCACCCCCGCCCGACCGATCCCGGCGCCAAGGCCACCAGAAGGCCCTTCCCGGCTGTCGATGCCCGCCTCGACCACGTCGACCGATCCGGAACCGGCCGCCCTGGACCATGTGGCTCCACCGCTCCCGCCACCGTCCCGTACCGACCCTCGGAGCGGTCCCAGAGCGGCCCTGGCGTCCCTTCAGCAGCCCGAACGCACGTCGCCTGCACCCGTGCCGCTGGAGCGCCGTCCAGGCGGGCAGGCAGGCCACCAGCAGCGCGGCCCACAGCGCGACCGAGGGCGTCAACGCCGGGTACGTCACGGCGCTCACGACGCACCCGCCGAACACAGCTCCGCCAACCGTCCCCAGCCCGGCCCGCGTCCGACTCCACCGCACGCGTCGCGGACGAGTGCCGGAACGGTGCCGACCAAACCGTCCTGACGTCGGCTCAGCACATGGATCTCTGCCACCCTGCGAAGACCCGTACCGTCCCGCACCAGGTGGACGACGGCCGACAGCGCGGCGGCCAACTGGCTGTGCAGGGCGGCCCGGTCCAGGCCGGCAGTCGAGCCCAGGGCCTCCAGGCGCGCGGGCACATCCGCCGCCGCGTTCGCGTGGACCGTGCCGCAGCCACCCTCGTGGCCGGTGTTGAGGGCGCCCAGGAGGTCCAGCACCTCGGCGCCCCGCACCTCACCGACCACGAGCCGGTCCGGTCGCATCCGCAGCGCCTGCCGGACCAGGTCCCGCAGGGTGACCTGGCCGGCGCCCTCCTGGTTGGCGGGCCGGGTCTCCAACCGGACGACGTGCGGATGGTCCGGACGCAGTTCGGCGGAGTCCTCGGCGAGGACGATCCGCGCCGCGGGGTCGACCAGCCCGAGCAGGCAGCTCAGCAGGGTGGTCTTCCCCGAGCCGGTTCCTCCGCTGATCATGAACGACAACCGTGCGTCCAGCATCGCTCGCAGCAGCGCCGCGGTCTGCTCGTCGAGCGTGCCTGCCGCGACGAGTTCCGCCAGCGTGAAGGCCCGGGCGCGCACCACGCGCAACGACAGACAGGGTGAGCCGACCACCACGGGCGGCAGCACCGCGTGCAGCCTCGTACCGTCGGAAAGCCTGGCATCGACCCAGGGCCTCGCGTCGTCGAGCCGACGGCCGGCGGACGTGGCGAGCCGTTGGGCCAGGCGCCGCACCGCGGCGGTGTCGGCGAACCGGATCGGGCTGCGTTCGAGACCGCGGCCCCGGTCGACCCAGACCTGGTCGGGCGCGTTGACCAGGACGTCGGTGACCTCCGGATCCGCCAGCAAGGGCTCCAGCGGGCCGGCCCCGACCAGTTCCGAGCGCAGCGCGGCGACCACGTCGAGCACTTCGGAGTCGCCGATCAGCCGCCCTTGGGCGCGCAGAGCAGCGGCGACCCTGGCCGGAGTGGGCTCGCCACCGAGTTCGGCGAGGTGGAGCCGGACCGCGTCAAGGAGTGCCGTGCTCATGCCGTCACGCATCCGGTGGCCGTGAGAACCTGCCCGAGGAAGGCGCTGCTGAAGCGGGCGAGCGGGCCGCGCACGGCCGAGCCCGGTGGCGCGCCGCCGGACATCGGATCGGCCAGGGCGGGCTCCGGCCGCAGCTCACCGGCGAGCGGGAGGCCGATCAGCCGGGCGATCTCGTTGCCGTCCAGACCGGTTCCGAACGGTCCGCGCGCGACCACCCGCAGGTCGTCCAGTTCGGGGGCGAAGACCGTAGCCACCTTGCATCCGGAGGCCACCGCGCGGAGCTCGGCGGGTACCACCAGCAATCCCACGTCGACCTGGCCGAGTGTCTCGGCGACGGTGTCGTCCACTGTGCGCGGCAGGTCCACGACGACCACGCCACCGCCCCGCCTGGCGGCTCCCATCACCGACCGCATGGCCTGGGGCGGAATGAGCGTGGAACGCCCGCGGTCCCAGCTCAGCACGCTGAGGGAGCCCAGTCGGGGCAGCGACTCCTCCAGCACGCCGCTGTTGACTCGGCCGCGGGAGTCGGCGAGTTCGGGCCAGCGCAGCCCGCCCGTGCGTTCCGCGCCGAGCAGGATGTCCAGGCCGCCGCCGAGCGGATCCCCGTCGACGAGCATCGCCCGTACTCCGGTGCGTGCCGCCGTCACGGCGAGTCCGCAGGCCAAGGTGCTGGCGCCGGCGCCGCCGCGTCCGCCGACCACGCCGATGGTCAGAGCCGGGCCGCCGCCGCCCTCGGCCACGTCGGCCAGCCGGTCGACCAGCCACGCCTCGGCCGCGGGCAGGAACAGGACGTGGTCGGCGCCGACCGCGACGGCCCGGCGCCACGCTTCGGAGTCGGCGGACTCGGCGCCGCCTCGCCCGACGAGCAGGACGCCCTTGCGCCGCGGCGCGCCCTGGACCCTTCCGGATGCCTCCACTCCGACGAGGACGAGAGGCGCGTCCTCCCAACTCACCGCGCGCGGGGGCGCGGTGAAGACGACTTCCGGTTCCGCCCCGGCCGCCGCGCACAGTCTGAGCAGATCGTCGAGGAGGCTTTCGTCCTCCGTCACAATCAGCGGTCCGCGGACGCCTTCGGTGACCCCGCAGGGTCGATCGGACACGTTGGTTCGAGCCATTTCCCTGTCCCCTGTCGCTTGTCGTGCGAGCACGGCGTGCTTCGCCTGCGATCAGCTTGGGACAGGAAGGGGAATTGAGATGATCTTGGTCGGAATCTGTGGATAACTCGGCGATTGTGGATAACTCCACCACCCGGACGGGTGAGTTCCACGAGATCAGCGGGACGATTACCGAACGTCACACGTCATACACATGGAAACGCACACACGCACGAATGAAAGGAAGCACCGTGAACGTCTCGACCAGCGCCGCAGCCCCCTGGACCAACTTCCGAAACGCATGCAGACATGCGACGACCCCCGCCGGGGGGGAGAGCGGGGGTCGTCCCCACGGTCCGACTCGGGGGGGGAGGAGCCAGACCGGGTTAGCACGGTCGCGAACGATCCGTGACTTCCATGGTGTACCCGAGGGCCCTCTCAGGCAAACCCACGCGCCGGGCCTTAGGCCGAATGGTGGTTGCCTATGCTCGTCTCGTGGAAAACCACCTGCCCCCGCGCACCGCGGCGTTCTTCGATCTCGACAAGACCGTGATCGCCAAGTCGAGCACGCTCGCCTTCGGACGGTCCTTCTACCACGGCGGACTCATCAACAGGCGAGCGGTATTGCGTACCGCATATGCCCAGTTCGTGTACCTCGTCGGCGGCGCGGATCACGACCAGATGGAGGGCATGCGCAAATACCTCTCTGATCTGTGCCGAGGCTGGAATGTGCAGCAGGTCAGGGAGATCGTCGCCGAGACGCTCCACGACCTGATCGACCCGATCATCTACGACGAGGCGGCCTCACTGATCGAGGAGCACCACGCGGCCGGCCGCGACGTGGTCATCGTCAGCGCCTCGGGATCCGAAGTCGTGGAGCCGATCGGGGAGATGCTCGGCGCCGACCACGTCGTGGCCACCCGGATGGTCGTGGCCGACGGCGCCTACAACGGAGAGATCGAGCATTACGTCTACGGTCCGGCGAAAGCCGAAGCCATCGCCCGGTTGGCGGAGTCCGAGGGGTACGACTTGCAGCGGTCCTTCGCCTACAGCGATTCGGCTACCGACATCCCCATGCTGGAGTCGGTCGGCCATCCCTACGCGGTCAATCCCGACCGGGCGCTGCGCAAGGAAGCGACAGCCCGAGAGTGGCCAGTGCTCACCTTCAACCGCCCGGTGCGTCTGAAGCAGCGCATCCAGTCGCTGTCGATGCCGCCGCGCCCGGTCCTGGCAGCGGCCGCGATCGGCGCCGCTGCCGCCACCGCGGGCCTGGTCTGGCTCGCGGCGCGCCGACGCCGCCCGCTGGCGGCGTCCTGAAAGCAAGGCGGTGACCCGAGGGGCCGCAGTCATACGAGACCACAAGCAATGGGCGGTAATGTCCGCCTTCGCCGTAAAAGTAAAAAGTGTAGCCAGGGGTTCCGCTACCTGTCGGTCGGGAGTACAAAAGAGTTAACGGCCCGCGAGACCACGGACTTCCGAGAGGAAGACCGAAGTTCAGCTGGAGGCCCCACGGACCGCGCACGAAAGCCGGGCACCCACGCGTAGCCGACCCGCCAACCGGGCCAGCCGCACCAGGCAGCGGGCGAAGTCCCCGCCCTGATCGGCACGATTCGAGCACGCACTGGTAACTCGGCGGACGTGCCTTGGCGGCGGCACCTCCGGGTGCCGCCGCTCACACGTTCAGGCGGCGCCGCGCTGCATCGCCTCGCAGACCGCGACGCTCTCGCGCACCCCGAGTTCGAGCGCCCGTCCGCAGTGGCCGATCCACTCGGCCATCCCCTCGGGAGTGCCGGAGGCGTACCCCTCCAGGGCCTTGAGGTATCCGGCCAGGCCGAGCTCGGCGTGACCGACCTCGGCCGGGCAGATCGACTTGGGGTCCAGCCCGCTGCCGACCAGGACAATCCGCTCGGCGGCGCGGGCGACCGGACCGTTGAAGGAGCCGAAGGGGCGCAGGCAGAGCAGTTCGCCGTGCACGACCGCGCCCACCACGAGCGCGGGCGCCGTGGAGCCCGCCCGCAGCAGCTCAGCCAGCCCGTCGACTCGCGCCGCGACCTCGGACGGCTCCGGAACCGGGATCTGCTCGAACCCGACGGTCTCGTCGACCACCGGTTCGCCGGCCAGCCTCGGGCGCCCGACGGTGGGCTCGTCGGCGACCCCGCCGGCGGCGATCAGGTGCAGCCGGGCAAGCGCCTGCACCGGAGACTGCCGCCAGACGCTGAGGAGTTGTCCGGCCTCGGCAGTCACCCGGAGCGCCGCGCCGACCGTACGCGACTGGTCGTCGGCCGAGAAGTCGCTGCGGCGGCGCACCTCCTCCAGGGACCAGTCGGCGCCGGAGAGTGCAGCGGAGGCGCGGGCGCCGCGCAGGGCGGCTTCGGAGGCGACCTCACCGGCCCGGCGGCGCATCACCCGGTGGCCGTAGACCCGGTCCACCGCCTGGCGCACGGACTCCACCGCGTCAGGCACGCCCGGCAGGGCGGCGAGCACCGCCAGCGGGTCCGCCTGCCCGGGAGCTGGGGAAGGAGCAGCGTTCGTAGCCATGTCCCCGACCCTACGCACCCCCCGTGGCGCCGAAAGACCACGATCGAGTGGCCTTCCCCACTCCCCGTCAGTTCGTGCGGTGCGCCGCCCCTACGCTTAGCGAACATGAAGATCGCTTTCGTTGGGAAGGGCGGCAGTGGCAAGACGACGCTGTCGTCCCTGTTCATCCGCCACCTCGCCGCAGCCCAGGTCCCCGTCGTCGCGATCGACGCGGACATCAACCAGCACCTCGGCCCCGCACTGGGGCTCGCCGAGGACGACGCGGCGGCGCTGCCCTCGCTCGGCGCACACCTGCCGGACATCAAGGAGTACCTGCGCGGCTCCAACCCCCTCATCCAGTCGGCCGACAGCATGATCAAGACGACGCCGCCCGGCCGAGGTTCGCGCCTGCTGCGGCTGCGAGACGACAATCCGGTCTACGCGGCGTGCGCCCGCGAGCTCGACTTCGGCGGCGTCGGCACCGCCCGGCTGATGGTCACCGGCGCTTTCACCGAGTCCGACCTCGGCGTGGCCTGTTACCACTCGAAGGTGGGCGCGGTCGAGCTGTGCCTGAACCACTTGGTGGACGGCAGGGACGAGTACCTGGTCGTCGACATGACGGCCGGCAGCGACTCGTTCGCCTCGGGTTTGTTCACCCGGTTCGACCTGACCTTCCTCGTCGCGGAGCCGACCCGAAAGGGTGTCTCCGTGTACCGCCAGTACAAGGAGTACGCCCGCGACTTCGGTGTGGACCTGGTCGTGGTCGGCAACAAGGTGCACGGCGAGGACGACCTCGCCTTCCTGCGGGCCGAGGTCGGGGACGACCTGCTCGTCACGGTCGGGCACTCCGACTGGGTGCGGGCGATGGAGAAGGGCGGGCCGCCCCGGTTCGAACTGTTGGAGGAGTCCAACCGGCAGGCCCTGCACGCCATGCACGAGCGCGCCGACCGCTCGTACCAGACCCGCGACTGGGACCGCTACACCCGGCAGATGGAGCACTTCCACCGCAAGAACGCCGAGAGTTGGGGCAACGCCCGGACCGGGGCCGACCTCGCCGCGCAGATCGACCCGGGTTTCACGCTGAGTGAGGCCCTGCTCGAGGAGCCCGTCGCCCTCCCGCACTGACCGGAAGCGATCCCATTCCGCTGTCAATGCAGGTCAAGCGGCCTGATGCCTGCACCGCCAGTTCAGGCGGCCGTCACATCCCCTCCCGAGCCCCACAGCTTCCGATTCACTCGAAAGACGGAAAAACCCCACAGATTCAGGCTCAAGCCTTCACTCTCCGCAATCATTCCATTACTCTCCATTTACAGAAGCTTGGGAGTGCCAAAGGGAATGTAAGGAGTGAGGCGCCCATGAGATGCCACCGGCGTGACCTGTCCGCGTCGATCACCGTCTTCCTTATCGCCGTGCCCCTGTCGCTCGGCATCGCGCTGGCCACCGGGGCCCCGTTGCAGTCGGGTCTGGTCGCAGCGGCGGTCGGCGGCCTCGTGGCCGGGCTGCTCGGCGGGGCGCCGTTGCAGGTGAGCGGTGGCGCCACCAGTCTGGTGGTGGTCACCGCCGGCCTCGTCGAGCGCTACGGCTGGCGGGCGACCTGTGCGATCACAGTGCTGGCCGGACTGACGCAACTGCTGCTCGGCGGGCTGCAGGTGGCCAGGGCCGCTCTCGCGGTGAGCCCGGCCATCGTGCACGGCATGCTCGCCGGGATCGGTACGGTCATCGCCGTCGGCCAACTGCATGTGGTGCTGGGCGGCAGCCCCCAGATCTCCGCGGTGGACAACATCGCCGCGCTGCCCGGTCAACTGGTGCACAGCCACCCCGTCACCCCGGTCATCGGCGCCGTGACAGCAGCCGTACTGCTCGGCTGGCCGCGTCTGCGCGGCCGCGTCCGGGCACTGCGGGCAGTCCCGGCGCCGCTCGCGGCGGTCGCGCTGGCCACCGCGGTGAGCGCCGCCTGGTCGGTGCCGCGGGTCGATCTGCCGCACTGGACCGCGCCCGGGCTGCCCGCCGTACCCGCAGGCCCGGTCCCCGCGGTCGTCGCCGCCGTCCTGACCGTCACGCTGGTGGCCAGCATGGAGTCGCTGCTGTCGGCCGTCGCGGTGGACGCGCTCCAGGCGCGGCGCCCCGGACCGCACGCCCCTCCGGCCCGCCTCGACCGCGAACTGCTCGGCCAGGGTGCGGCCAACGTGGCGTCCGGACTGCTCGGCGGACTGCCGGTGGCCGGCGGTGCGATGCGCGGATCGGCCAACGTCGAGGCGGGGGCGCGCACCCGGCGCTCCACCGTGCTGCACGGCGTGTGGGTGCTGGTGTGCGCGGGGCTCGCCGGCGGCCTCCTGGAGGAGATCCCGCTCGCGGCGCTCGCCGCGCTGGTGATGCTGGTCGGGGTCCGCATGGTCAGCTTCGCGCACATCCGGCACATCCACCGGCACCGCGAGTTCCCCGTGTACGCGGTCACCTTCGGCACCGTGGTGGTCTTCGGGGTGCTCCAAGGGGTGGCGGCAGGAATCGCGGTCGCGGTCGTCCTGGCGCTGCGCAGGCTCACCCGCACCCGGGTCACCGTCGCGGAGGAGGCGGGACGCCATCGGGTCCGCGCCCGCGGACAGCTGACGTTCCTGGCGGTGCCCCGGCTGACCAAGGCGCTCGCCGAGGTCCCCGAGGGAGCCGACGTCGAAGTGGAGCTGGACGGCTCGTTCATAGACCACGCCGCCTACGAGGCGCTGAACGCGTGGAGTGCGCGGCACCGTTCCCACGGGGGCCGGGTGACGCTCGAGGACCCCTCCGGGCGGCCGGTCGGCGAACCGGACGGCGCGCACGCCTGTCGCCCCTGGACCCCCTGGCGCAACCACCACTGCACCCGCCCGGCAGCCGAGCCGACGACCAGCGGCGGCCAGTTGCTCGGCGGGGTGGGCAACTTCCAGCGGCACACCGCCCCACTGGTCCGCGAGGAACTCGCCCGGCTGGCCCGCGAGGGCCAGCGTCCCGGCCAGCTCTTCCTGACCTGCGCCGACTCCCGGTTGGTCACCAGCATGATCACCTCCAGCGGCCCGGGTGACCTGTTCACCGTGCGCAACATCGGCAACATGGTGCCGCCGCCCGCTCCCGACGCTCCGGACGCGTCCTGCGACTCGGTGGCAGCCGCTGTGGAGTACGCGGTCGAGGTCCTCCAGGTCTCCGGCATCACCGTGTGCGGGCACTCCGGGTGCGGCGCCATGCAGGCGCTGCTCGGCTCCGACCACGGACCGGGCGCGCAGACGCCGTTGGCCAGGTGGCTGCGGCACGGCCGGCCGAGCCTGACCCGGCTCACCGCGTACGCCGCCGACGCGCCCACGGACGCCGCACCCGGTGCGGACACGGCCCCCACCCTCCAGGGCCGCGCTGTGGCCGATGACCAGGAACGCCTCGCGTTGATCAACGTCATCACCCAGTTGGAGCATCTGACGGCCCATCCGTGCGTGGCCCGAAGGGTCGCTGACGGGACCCTCCAGTTGCACGGCATGTACTTCCACGTCGCGGAGGCTCAGACCTACATCCTCGACCGCCCCACCGGGACCTTCGCCCCGGTCCGGCCCGGAACCGGCAGGTCCGGACCACCGGCCGGAGCAGCGGACGCACCGGCAGCCACCCTCGCCACAAAGGTCTAAACCAGTTCTTCGGGAACCCTTGTCAGGGTGCTTCAGGACTGATGAGGTAGTGGCGGGACATCTGGGACACCCTGACAAGGAGCTGGCGTGAGCAGCAACGAGAGCCTGGCCAACCTGCTGAAGGAGGAGCGGCGGTTTGCTCCCCCGAAAGAACTGGCCGCTGCGGCCAATGTCACCGCGGCCGCGTACGAACAGGCCAAGGCCGACCGGCTGGGCTTCTGGGCCGAGCAGGCCCGCCGCCTGACCTGGGAGACCGAGCCCACCCAGACGCTCGACTGGTCGAACCCGCCGTTCGCGAAGTGGTTCGCGGACGGCCGGCTGAACGTCGCCTACAACTGCGTGGACCGCCATGTCGAGGCCGGCCACGGCGACCGCGTCGCCATCCACTTCGAGGGCGAGCCGGGCGACAGCCGCGCGATCACCTACGCGGAGCTGAAGGACGAGGTGTCCCGCGCCGCCAACGCGCTGACCGAACTCGGCGTGCGTAAGGGCGACCGCGTCGCGGTCTACCTGCCGATGATCCCCGAGGCCGTGGTCGCGATGCTGGCCTGTGCCCGGATCGGCGCCGCGCACTCCGTGGTCTTCGGCGGCTTCTCGTCCGACGCCGTCGCCTCCCGGATCGACGACGCCGACGCGAAGCTGGTGATCACCGCCGACGGCGGCTACCGCCGGGGCAAGCCGTCCGCGCTCAAGCCGGCCATCGACGACGCGGTGGCCCGCACCCCGCAGGTCGAGCACGTCCTCGTGGTCCGCCGCACCGGCCAGGACGTGGCGTGGACCGAGGGCCGCGACGTGTGGTGGCACGACATCACCGGTCGCCAGTCCACCGAGCACACCCCCGAGGCGTTCGAGGCCGAGCACCCGCTGTTCATCCTCTACACCTCGGGCACCACCGGTAAGCCGAAGGGCATCCTGCACACCTCCGGCGGCTACCTCACCCAGGCCAGCTACACCCACCACGCCGTCTTCGACCTCAAGCCGGAGACGGACGTCTTCTGGTGCACCGCGGACATCGGCTGGGTCACCGGCCACTCGTACATCGTCTACGGCCCGCTCTCCAACGGCGCCACCCAGGTGATCTACGAGGGCACGCCCGACACCCCGCACCAGGGCCGGTTCTGGGAGATCGTGCAGAAGTACGGCGTCACGATCCTCTACACCGCGCCGACGGCGATCCGCACGTTCATGAAGTGGGGCGACGACATCCCCGCGAACTACGACCTGAGCAGCCTGCGCGTCCTGGGCAGCGTCGGCGAACCGATCAACCCCGAGGCGTGGGTCTGGTACCGCGAGCACATCGGCGCCGGCAAGACGCCGATCGTGGACACCTGGTGGCAGACCGAGACCGGCTCCATGATGATCAGCCCGCTGCCCGGGGTGACCGAGACCAAGCCCGGCTCCGCGCAGACGCCGCTGCCCGGCATCGCGGCCACCGTCGTGGACGACGAGGCGAACGAGGTGCCCGACGGCTCGGGCGGCTACCTGGTGCTCACCGAGCCGTGGCCGTCGATGCTCCGCACCATCTGGGGCGACGACCAGCGCTACATCGACACCTACTGGTCCCGCTTCCCCGGCCGCTACTTCGCCGGCGACGGCGCGAAGAAGGACGACGACGGCGACATCTGGCTGCTCGGCCGGGTGGATGACGTGATGCTGGTCTCCGGCCACAACATCTCCACCACCGAGGTCGAGTCCGCGCTCGTCTCGCACCCCAAGGTCGCCGAGTCCGCCGTGGTCGGCGCCGCCGACGAGACCACCGGGCAGGCCATCGTCGCGTTCGTCATCCTGCGCGGCAGCGCCGAGGACAGCGCCGAACTCGTCGGCGAACTGCGCGACCACGTCGGCAAGACGCTCGGCCCGATCGCCAAGCCGAAGCGGGTCCTGATCGTCTCCGAGCTGCCCAAGACCCGTTCGGGCAAGATCATGCGCCGCCTGCTGCGCGATGTCGCGGAGAACCGCGAGCTGGGTGACGTCACCACCCTCACCGACTCCTCCGTCATGGACCTCATCCAGAGCAAGCTGCCCTCCGCTCCCAGCGAGGACTGAGGCGCCGCACCGCACCGCACCGCACCGGAGCGGCACGACAGGGCACGGGTCAGGGCCGGGCACACCACAAACAGCCCCGCGCCCGCCACCACCGGCACGCTCCCGAGGGGGCGCCCGCACTGCGAGCAGTGCGGGCGCCCCCTCGCCACCTCGCCCGCCTCGGCCCCTCGGCCCCTCGCCCCTTCGCCACTCCGCCCCTCGCCACTCCAGCCCCTTCACCCATCCGGGTCAAACTCACCCCGCGTCACCTCACCACCGCGACCAGACTGATGGGCGCGCCGGGAAGTCTGATCGGCACACACGACATCCGTGTCCGCAGCCGGCGACGACGCCCAGGAGGCCGCCCCCGTGACCGAGCAGCCGCGCCGCCGCTCCTCCGACCTGTTCGGCCGGCTCCCACTGCCCGAACGCAACTTCGTCACCGACGCCCTGCGCGCGGAGACCGTCGGAGGCGTCCTCCTGCTGCTCTCCGCCGTCGTCGCCCTCATCTGGGCGAACACCCTCCACCACAGCTACGCGTCCACGGCCCACTTCCCCTTCGGTCCGTCCGCGCTCGGCCTGCACCTGTCCGTGGCGCACTGGTCGTCGGACGGCCTGCTCGCCGTCTTCTTCTTCGTCGCGGGCATCGAACTCAAGCGCGAGCTCGTCAGCGGTGAGCTGCGCGAGCCGGCCAAGGCCGTACTCCCCGTCGTCGCCGCCCTGTGCGGAATGGCGGCGCCCGCGCTGGTCTACACGCTGGTCGCCACCGCCGGGGGCGGCTCGTTGGAGGGCTGGGCAGTGCCCACCGCCACCGACATCGCGTTCGCGCTCGCCGTGCTCGCCGTCCTCGGCACCGCCCTGCCCGCCGCGCTGCGCGCGTTCCTGCTCACCCTCGCCGTCGTGGACGACCTCTTCGCGATCCTGATCATCGCGATCTTCTTCACCTCGGGCATCGACTTCGCCGCCCTCGCGGGTGCGGGGGCGTGCCTGGCGCTGTTCTGGCTGCTGCAACGGGCCGGCGTGCACGGCTGGTACGTGTACGTGCCGCTCGCGCTCGTCACCTGGACGCTGATGTACAACAGCGGCGTCCACGCCACGATTTCGGGCGTCGCCATGGGCTTGTTGCTGCGCTGCTCCCGGCGGGAGGGGGAGGAGCAGGCACCGGCCGAGCGCGTCGAGCACCTGGTGCGGCCGTTCTCGGCGGGCCTGGCCGTGCCGCTGTTCGCGTTGTTCGCGGCGGGCGTGTCGGTCTCCGGCGGCGCGCTCGGCGACGTGTTCCGGCGCCCGGAGACCCTCGGCATCCTCCTCGGCCTGGTCTGCGGCAAGGCGATCGGCGTGTTCGGCGGGACCTGGCTGGCGGTCCGCTTCACCCGCGCCCGGCTCAACCCCGACCTGCGCTGGCCGGACGTCCTGGCGCTCGCGACGCTGTCCGGCATCGGCTTCACCGTGTCCCTGCTGATCGGCGAACTCGCCTTCACCGACCGCCCGCAGCTCGCCGACGAGGCCAAGGCCGCCGTACTCGTCGCCTCGGTCACCGCGGCCGTGCTGGCCGCGATCCTGCTCAAACTGCGCAACGACCGCTACCGCCGCCTGACCGAGGACGAGGAACTCGACACCGACGCCGACGGTGTTCCCGACGTCTACGAGCAGGACGAACCCGCCCATCACCTGAGGATGGCCGAGCTCCTGGAGCAGGAGGCCGCCGAGCACCGCAGGCTCGCCGAGCTCGCCCGGCGACGGCGGGCGGGCGGCCCTGACGGCACGTAAGGCATGATCGGGGGCAGACATTACGTGCCCGGACACTTGCCCGGCCCCACCACGACCCGCGAGCGAAGCGGTGCGACGACGACGGAGGACTCGATGAGCCCAGCCTCGAACGGTGACGAGCGCAGCCTCGGCGAGCTGTTCTCCTCCGCCACGGCGGAACTGTCCGCCCTGGTGCACGACGAGATCGCGCTGGCCAAGACCGAGATCAGGCAGGACGTGAAACGCGCCGCGATCGGCAGCGGGTCGCTGGTCGTCGCGCTGGCGCTCTGCCTGTTCGCGGTGCCGATGGGCTGCATGGCGCTGGCGTACGTCATCCACCGCACCGGACTGCCGCTGGACGCCTCGTTCGGCATCGTGTGCGGCGCCTTCGTGCTCCTCGGCCTGCTCCTCGGCCTGCTGGCGTACGGGCGGTTCCGGAAGGTGAAGAAGCCGGAGCGTTCGATCGCCTCGGCCAAGCAGACCGCGGCGGTGCTGCAGAAGGCCAAGCCGCACCCGCGCGACCTCGCCCCGCAGGGCGCTGAGCCGTTGGGCGCCACGGTCGCGGCTCCCGCGCTCGAAACGAAGATGTGACACGCTCGTCCCCATGAGCCTCCCCGCCGGGTCGTCGCCCAGCCAACCCCGTCGGCCCGATCCGGGCCCCGGGCCCGACCTCGGCCCCGGGCCCGGCCCCGCCCCCCGCGTCAGCGGCCAGGTTCCACGCCTCGACGGCCCCTGGACCCACCGCGACGTGGCCGCGAACGGCGCCCGCTTCCACATCGCCGAAGCCGGTGACGGCCCACTCGTACTGCTCCTGCACGGCTTCCCGCAGTTCTGGTGGGCCTGGCGGCACCAGTTGACCGCGCTCGCCGACGCCGGCTTCCGCGCGGTCGCGATGGACCTGCGCGGGGTCGGCGGCAGCGACCGTACGCCCCGGGGCTACGACCCGGGCAACCTGGCGCTCGACGTGACCGGCGTGATCCGTTCGCTCGGCGAGCCGGACGCCGCGGTGGTCGGCCACGACCTGGGCGGCTACCTGGCCTGGACCGCCGCCGCGATGCGGCCGAAGCTGGTACGACGCCTGGTGGTGTGCTCGATGCCCCACCCGCGGCGCTGGCGGACCTCGATGCTCACCGACCTGCGGCAGAGCAGGGCCGGCGGCTACGTCTGGGGCTTCCAGCGCCCCTGGGTGCCCGAGCGGCAACTCGTCGCCGACGACGCGGCGATGGTCGGCCGGCTGATCCGGGACTGGTCGGGGCCGCAGCCGCTGGACGAGGAGGCTATCGACGTCTACCGCGAGGCGATGCGGATCCCGTCCACGGCCCACTGCGCGGTCGAGCCGTTCCGCTGGATGGTGCGGTCGATGGCCCGGCCGGACGGCCTCCAGTTCAACCGCCGGATGAAGCGCCCGGTCCGGGTGCCCACCCTCCAGATGCACGGCTCGCTCGACCCCGCGATCGGCACCAGGAACGTGGCGGGCAGCGGGGAGTACGTCGAGGCGCCCTACCGCTGGCGGCTCTTCGACGGCCTCGGGCACTTCCCGCACGAGGAGGACCCGGTGGCCTTCTCCACCGAGCTGGTCAACTGGCTCAGGGACCCGGAACCGGATCGATGAGCCCCACCGGTACGACCATCGCATGATCGTCAAATTGCCGGGCGCATAAGCCAATCGGACGACCGCAACGCGATTACCGACCGGGTGGTGCGGGCACGTAGCTCCTTATGGGTTCGACGCACGACTACCGTGACGTTTCACGCACTCACCGAAGCTCCGCAGCCGCCGACCGGTCCGTCCGGGTGACGCTGCTGCCCGCCGGGGCCGGTCGCCTCGGCATTCCCCGCATACTCGGCCGGCGGGCCCGCTGGGTCAGCGCGCGGTTGCGCCATGTGAGGGAATGAGGACGGCTCCCCCGTTCACCGTCACAGCGCGCAGCCCTGCGTGCTGACCTGCCGTTCCGCGGTACGCCCGGCCGTCACGTCCGGCGCCACCTCGGCGGCGGTGAGCGCGTAGCCGGTGTTCGAGTCGTCCAGGGACTTGGCGAAGACGACCCCGGCCACCTGCCCGCCGGTGGTCAGCAGCGGGCCGCCGGAGTTGCCCGCCCGGACCGTCGCGTACAGCGAGTACACGTCGCGGTGCACGGTGCCACGGTGGTAGATGTCGGGTCCGCTGGCCTTGATGCGGTCCCGGATCCGGGCGGCGCGCACGTCGAAGGGTCCGTTCTCGGGGAACCCGGCCACGATCGCGTCGTCCCTGCTCTGCTCGGCCTGCGGGGTGAACTGCAGCGGGGGCGCGTCCAGCCCGGGCACGTCGAGCACGGCGATGTCGCGCTGCCAGTCGTAGAGGACCACCCGGGCGTCGTGCAGCCGACCCTTGCCGCCGATCTGCACGGTGGGCTCGGAGACGCCGCCGACGACGTGGGCGTTGGTCATCACCCGGTCCTTGGCGAAGACGAACCCCGAGCCCTCCAGCACCTTCCCGCAGCTCGGGGCGGTGCCGACGACCTTGACGATGCTGCCGCGGGTGTCGGCCACCGCCTGACTGCCGACCAGCGCGGGGTCCGGCGCGGGCACCGACGTGATCGGCTCGGAGCCGAACGTGCCGAAGACCTGCGGCAGGCCGTTCTGCGCGAGGGTGTCGCTGAAGTCGTCGAACCAGGAGTCGGCCGACTGCGGCATCACCCGGGACACCCCGATCAGCACCCTCGACGACCGCACCTCGCGCCCTATCGTCGGCAGCGTCGTGGTCGCCAGCGCGCTGCCGATCAGCCAGGCCACCAGCAGCATCGCCAGCACGTTGACCAGCGCGCCGCCGCTCGCGTCCAGGGCTCTGGCCGGGGACCAGGTGATGCGGGTGCGGGCCTTGTTGCCCAGGTGCGTGGTGAGCGCCTGCCCCACCGAGGCGCACACGATCACGATCACGACCGCGGACATCACCGCGACCGAACCGGGGGTCGCGTCGTCCGTCGCCTTGTCCCACAGCAGCGGCAGGAGGTAGACCGCGGCCAGGCCGCCGCCGAGGAAGCCGATCACCGACATGACGCCGACGACGAAACCCTGCCGGTAGCCGATCACGGCGAACCACAGGGCGGCGAGGATGAGCAGGATGTCCAGCACGTTCACGGGGAACACGGTCTCACGTCGGCCTGAGCGCGTGGGGCCTTACGGCGCTGCCCGTCGCTAGCCGAGCGGGACGGTCCGGTCCCGGTCCCAGGGCCGCTCCCAGCCCGCGTAGTGCAGCAACTTGTCGATGATGCCCGCGGTGAACCCCCACACCAGGGCGCCTTGGACGAGGAAGGCCGAGCCGCGGAAACCGCTGGGGTGCACGAGGGTCGCACGGTTGGCCGGGTCGGTGAGATCCGTCACGGGGACCCGGAAGACGCGCGCGGTCTCCGCGGGGTCGACCGCCCGGACCGGGCTCGGCTCGCGCCACCAGCCCAGCACCGGGGTGACCACGAAGCCGCTCACCGGGATGTACAGCCGCGGCAGCACCCCGAACACCTGCACTCCCGCCGGGTCCAGCCCGGTCTCCTCCTCGGCCTCGCGCAGCGCGGCGCGCAGCGGGCCCTCCCCCTCCGGGTCGCCGTCCTCCGGGTCGAGGGCGCCGCCCGGGAAGGACGGCTGGCCGGCGTGCGCGCGCAGCGCCGCGGACCGCTCGATCAGCAGCAGGTCCGGCCCCCGGTCGCCCTCGCCGAACAGCACGAGGACGGCCGACTGCCGGCCGCCGCCGTCGGGCAGCAGGAACCGGCTGAGCTGCTCGGGCCGCATGGTGACGGCCGCCGCGGCCACCGGCTCCAGCCACCCGGGCAGCCCGCCGGCGCTGACGTCCACCTTCGGCGCGCCGGCCTCCCAGGACTGCGTCATGAGGCGCCCAACGGCGGCGCGGGTTGGCCCGGGTAGTCCGGTGGCGGGTTCAGCCGCTGCCCGGGGAAGCCGCCCTTCTCGTACTTCAGCAGCTTCGTCGCCTTCTCCGGGTCCGTCTCGCCCTCGCCGTACGACGGGCAGAGGGCCGCGATCGGGCACACCCCGCAGGCGGGCTTGCGGGCGTGGCACATCCGGCGGCCGTGGAAGACGACGCGGTGCGACAGCATCGTCCAGTCCGACTTGGGGAAGAGCGCGGCCACGTCCCGCTCGACCTCCTCCGGGTCCTGCGAGGTGGACCAGCCGAACCGGCGCGAGAGCCGGCCGAAGTGGGTGTCCACGGTGATGCCGGGCACGCCGAACGCGTTGCCCAGCACCACGTTGGCGGTCTTGCGGCCCACGCCGGGCAGTTTCGTCAGGTCCGCGAGACGGCCGGGCACCTCGCCGCCGAACTCGTCGCGCAGCGCGGCCGACAGGCCCAGCACGGACCGCGTCTTGGCCCGGAAGAAGCCGGTGGGGCGCAGGATCTGCTCCAGGTCCGCCGGGTCGGCCGCCGCCATGTCCGCGGCCGTGGGGTACTTCGCGAACAGCGCGGGGGTCGTCTGGTTCACCCGCAGATCGGTGGTCTGCGCGGACAGCACCGTGGCGATCAGGAGCTGGAACGGATTCTCGAAGTCCAGCTCCGGATGGGCGTACGGATACACCTCGGCGAGCTCGCGGTTGATCCGGCGGGCCCTGCGGACCTTCGCGACCTGGGACTCCACTCGGGGGGCCTTGCCGACCTTGCTCTCTGCCATGCACGAAGGCTACGCCGAAGGCCGGACAACGTGGGGCCGGTCACAGCGACGCCCCGCGGAACGGTCCCGGGCGGCGTGTTCGCTGACAGCAGAACCCCCGGTGGCCGCCACCCGTTCGGCCTCCGCGCCGCCCCTAACCACGCAATTCCGACCGCCAATCGGACCCCCGGGGCACGGCGGCGCGCACACATAAGACAAACTTGTGATTGATCGCACTGTTTCCCGTGTCATGCATCATGGGGACAGCCCGGCTGACAACCCGGTGATGTCGACAGTCGACAAGGAGAGAGCTCGTGGACGACGTTCTGCGCCGTGCCCCGCTTTTCGCGGCGCTCGACGACGAGCAGGCCGCTGAACTGCGTGCCTCCATGACCGAGGTCACGCTGGCGCGTGGCGACGCGCTGTTCCACGAGGGCGACCCCGGGGACCGGCTGTACGTCGTGACCGAGGGCAAGGTGAAGCTGCACCGCACCTCGCCCGACGGCCGGGAGAACATGCTGGCCGTGGTGGGTCCCGGCGAGCTGATCGGGGAGCTGTCGCTCTTCGACCCCGGCCCGCGCACCGCCACCGGCACCGCGCTGACCGAGGTGAAGCTCCTCGGCCTGGGCCACGGCGACCTCCAGCCCTGGCTGAACGTGCGCCCCGAGGTCTCCACGGCGCTGCTGCGCGCGGTCGCCCGCCGCCTGCGCCGCACCAACGACGTCATGTCCGACCTGGTCTTCTCCGACGTGCCCGGCCGCGTGGCCAAGGCCCTGCTGGACCTGTCCCGCCGGTTCGGCGTGCAGTCCGAGGAGGGCATCCACGTGGTGCACGACCTCACGCAGGAGGAGCTGGCGCAGCTCGTCGGCGCCTCCCGCGAGACCGTGAACAAGGCGCTCGCCGACTTCGCCGGGCGGGGCTGGCTGCGGCTGGAGGCCCGCGCGGTCATCCTCCTCGACGTGGAGCGCCTGGCGAAGCGCAGCCGGTAGGCCGGCACCCGATCGTTTCCGGCGAAGCGGCCCCCGTCGGGGGCCGCTTCGCCGTGTCCGGGGTCCGTTTCCCCGCCCGCCGGACCGCTCCCGCCGACCGGTAGGCGCCCACCCGTACCCGCCGGTCGGTCCTTGCCGACCGGGTTCGGGCCGGCCCCGTCGCGCGGGCCGGCGGCTTCACCAGGCGAGCTGGGCGATCTCCTCGACCACGGCCGCGCACGCGCCGCTCGTCGGGTCGATCAGCGGGAAGTGCCCGGTGCCCGGCAGCCACGCCACGGTGGGCTCCTCCCCCGCCGCCCCGGCCGCGCGCGCGAAGGCCGCGCTGACCTGGGGCGGAACCACGGTGTCGGCGGTGCCGTGCACGAGGGTGGTGGCGATGCCGGTGGGGAGCAGCGCCGCCGGGTCGGTGTGGGGCAGGCGGTCGGTGGCGTGCTCGGGGCCGCCGAGGAGGCCGAGCACCGCCCCGGAGCAGACCCCGAGCCGGATCGCCGAGGTGAAGTCGGCGACGGGAGCGAGGGCCACCACGCCGCGGAGGGCGGGAGGAGCGGAGCGGTGCCAGGGGGAGCCCGCGGGCAGCAGGTGGCGGGCGGCGGCCCACAGCGCGAGGTGCCCGCCCGCGCTGTGTCCGGTGACCACGACACGCCGGGGATCGACGGTGTCCTCGCCCAGGGCCGCGCGGGCGAGCGACGGCAGGGCGTCGAGCGCGGCGGCGACGTCGTCGAAGGTGTCGGGCCAGCGGCCGGCGGGCGCAGGCGCGGGCTCGGCGGCCCGGGCCGGCGCGGAGGACGGCCGCCCGCCGCCGCCCGCCTGGCCGCCAGGTGTCCGCGGTCCGGGTGCGGCGCCGTCCTGACCGCCGCGGCGGTACTCGACCGAGGCCACCGCGAGGCCGCGCGCCGCGAGGTGCGCGGCGAGCGGGGAGACGTGGGCGCGGTCGTAGGCGGCCCGCCAGGCGCCGCCGTGCAACAGGGCGACCAGGGGCGCCGGGCGAGCGCTCCCGGCGGCGGGCCGGTAGAAGTCGACCACCTGGTCCGGGTCGTCGCCGTAGCGCGCCGTGGCGTCCGGGGGCACGGGGGCGTGGCCGAGCGCCGATGCCTCCTCGGCCGCCGCCTGGTCGGCGGGAGGCGGCGAGGGACTGCGTGGCGCGGCAGCGGTCATCGGTTATGGGGTCCCTTCGCGGTCGCCCTCGGGCTGGCCTTCGGGTCGGGTCTCGGTGCCGGCGCCCGGGAGGACGCCGGGGTCGGCGGAGAGGTCAGCGGTGTCGGCGGTGCCGGCCGCGGTGTCGCGTTCGACGAGGATGTCGGCCAGCACCCGGGCGGCCCGCCAGGCGTCCGCGTAGCGGGTGTAGAGCGGGGTGAAACCGAAGCGCAGCACGTCGGGCCGCCGGAAGTCGCCGACGACGCCGCGTGCGGTCAGCTCGCGCATCACCTCGCCGGCGTCCACGCAGCGCAGCGACACCTGGCTGCCCCGTTCCGCGTGCGCCTCGGGCGTCACGGACTCCAGGCGGCCGGCGGGGGCGGTCGCGGCCACGCACTCCAGGAAGAAGTCGGTCAGCGCGAGGCTCTTGGCCCGCACGTCGGCGAGTGCGACGCCCTCCCAGGCGTCGAGGGCCGCGTCCAGCGCGAGCAGCGACAGGATCTCCGGTGTGCCAACGCGACCGCGCGCCGGGCCCTGCGCGGCCACGTAGCCGGGGGCCATGCCGAAGGGGTCGGCGTGGGAGTTCCAACCGGGCAGCGGGGAGTCGAAGCGCGGCTGGTGCTCGGCCCGCACGTAGAGGTAGGCGGGCGCGCCCGGACCGCCGTTGAGGTACTTGTAGGTGCAGCCGACCGCGAGGTCCACGCCGTCGGCGTCGAGGGCGACCGGCAGGGCGCCCGCGCTGTGGCACAGGTCCCACACGGCGAGGGCGCCGGCCGCGTGCAGGGCGGCGGTGACACCGCGCAGGTCGTGCAGCCGGCCGGTGCGGTAGTCGACGTGGTTGACGAGGGCGACGGCGGTACGGTCGGACGCCGCTCGCGCGATCCCGTCGGCGGGCACGGCCCTCAGGGTGCGGCCGGTCAGGCGCGCGGCGGACTGCGCGATGTAGCCGTCGGTGGGGAAGGTGGCGGCGTCGACCAGGATCTCGTCGCGTCCCTGGGGCGCCATGCGGACGGCGGCGACCAGCGCCTTGAAGACGTTGACGCTGGTGGAGTCGCCGACCACGACCTGGCCGGGCGCGGCGCCGACCAGCGGGGCGATCCGGTCGCCGATGCGTTCGGGTGCCGTCCACCAGCCGCTCTCCTCCCAGGAGCGGATGCGCAGCTCGCCCCACTCCCGCGCGACGACGTCGGCCAGCCGCGGCAGCACGGTGGTGGGCAGGGCGCCCAGCGAGTTGCCGTCGAGGTAGACGGGGGCCCGCCCGACCGCCCCGGCTCCCTCACCTGCTGCCCCGCCCGCTGCACCGCCTTCGCGCCCTTCGCGCCCTTCGCCGGCTTCGCCTCCTGCGCCGGCTTCGGCGGCATCGGCGGCATCGGCGGCATCGGCGCGGGACGTGTCCCCGAGGGCGAAACGGTCCCTGACGTGCGCGAGCGGATCGGCCGCGTCGAGGGCGGCGGCGCGAGCGGCGAGGGCGTCCGGGGCGACGGCGGCGGGAAGCTCAGACATGGCTGCGCGCCGTCCACAGCTCGGGGAAGACGTTCTTGGCGGCGCGCTTCTCCAGCCAGGCCACCCCCGCCGAGCCGCCGGTGCCGGCTTTGGCGCCCATCGCGCGTCGGGTCGCCACCAGGTGGTCGTTGCGCCATCGCCAGACGAGTTCGGCGACGTCGGTGAGCAGTTCGCCGAGCCGGATCAGGTCGGTGTCCTGGTCCTCGTCGGCGTAGACGGCCTGCCAGACCGCCTCGACCTCGGGGTGCGGTTCGTAGCGCAGCGCCGGGTCGCGGTCGAGCACGGCGGCGGGCAGGTCGTATCCGCGGCGGGCCAGGAGCCGCAGCACCTCGTCGTAGAGGCTCGGCTCGGTGAGGGCCTTCTCCAGCTCGGCGTGCGCGCCGGGGGTGCCGCGATGCGGCACGATCATGGACGCGGACTTGTCGCCGAGCAGGAACTCCAGGCGACGGTACATCGCGGACTGGAAGCCCGAGCCCTCGCCGAGGGCGGACCGGTAGGCGTTGAACTGCGCGGGGGTGAGGTGCGCGATCGGTTTCCAGGAGGCGTTGAGGGACTCGAGCTGGGGCAGGCTGCGGCGCAGCGCGGCGGTGGTCCTGGCCAGGTCGTCCTGCCGCAGTGCGGCGGCCGCGGTGGTCCACTCGTGGACGAGCAGGGTGAACCACAGCTCCATCACCTGGGTGGTGACGAGGAAGGCCATCTCCCCGGGGTCGTCGGAGAGCGGGTGCTGCAGGTGGGTGAGGACGGACGCCTGCACGTAGTCCTCGTAGGGCGTGCTGCCTTCGAACGCGAGGTTCGGGGTCGCCGCCTCGTCGATCGGTGCGTCGGACATGGTTCTACCTCCATCGTGCCCCGGGGTCGCCGGGCCTGTGCGGCGATCATCTGCGGTGCGGAGGGATCCGGCAAGGGCCGACAGGTCGCCGCGGTGGAGGGGCGGCGTGACCGGGGCGGGAGCGGGGGCGGCGTGACCGGGGCCCGCGGTGGCGGGCCCCGGAGCCGTCCGGCTGGTCCGCCGTGGTCCGCCCGGCTCCGGACCGGGGCGCGGGCGGACCGGCGGGCTCGGGGCGCGCGGACGTGGACCTACCGCGCGGGCCCGAGCAGGGGCGGGCGCGGGGTCAGCCCAGCGTGTCGGCGGCGGTCGGCGAGCTGTCCCGCAGGAAGGCCGTGCAGCGCTCGTACTCGTCCTGCTCCCCGATCCCCTGCGCGGCCCGGGCCAGCGCGTGCAGGGCACGCAGGAAGCCGCGGTTCGGCTCGTGCTCGAACGGGACGGGGCCGTGGCCGCGCCAGCCGGCCCTGCGCAGGGCGTCCAGGCCGCGGTGGTAGCCGGTCCGGGCGTACGCGTAGGACTCCACCACCCGGCCGCCCTCGAACGCGTCGTCGGCGAGCTGTGCCCAGGCGAGCGAGGAGGAGGGGTACTTCGCCGCCACCTCGGAGGGTGCGGCGCCGGAGGCCAGCAGCTCGCGCGGCTCCGGGTCGTCGGGCAGGTGGGTGGGGGCGGGACCCCCGAGCAGGTTCTCGTGATTGGCCATGGGCTCCAGTCTGCCCGAGCGGCCACGCGCAAGGCCCCCGGCAGGTGCCGGGGGCCTCGATCGAGCGCGGAAGGCGCCGTACCGCGCGCCGTCCGGCGCGCCGGACCGGCTACTTGCGGCGGTTGCCCGCCGAGCGCAGGTCCTGGGCGGCGACGACGACGCGCGCGGCCATCCCGGCCTCGGCGGCCTTGCCCCACACCCGCGGGTCGTACGCCTTCTTGTTGCCGACCTCGCCGTCGACCTTCAGCACACCGTCGTAGTTGCTGAACATGTGCCCGGCGACGGGGCGGGTGAACGCGTACTGGAGGTCGGTGTCAATGTTCATCTTCACCACGCCGTTCTCCAGCGCCTCGTTGATCTCGTCGATCGTCGAGCCGGAGCCGCCGTGGAAGACGAAGTCGAACGCGTCGGCCTTGCCGTACTTCTGGGCCACCGCGTCCTGCAGCTCGCGGAGGATGCCCGGGCGCAGCACCACGTTGCCCGGCTTGTACACGCCGTGCACGTTGCCGAAGGAGGCGGCCAGCAGGTAGCGGCCGTGCTCGCCGAGGCCGACGGCCTCGACGGTGCGGAAGGCGTCGTCGACGGTGGTGTAGAGGGAGTCGTTGATCTCGTGGGAGACGCCGTCCTCCTCGCCGCCGGTCGGGGTGATCTCCATCTCCAGGATGATCTTCGCCTTGACCGCCTCGGCCAGCAGCTCCTTGGCGATGGCGAGGTTGTCGTCCAGCGTCTCGGCGGAGCCGTCCCACATGTGGGACTGGAAGAGCGGGTTACGGCCGGCGGCCACCCGCTCCTGGGAGATCTTCAGCAGCGGACGGACGTACCCGTCGAGCTTGTCCTTGGGGCAGTGGTCGGTGTGCAGCGCGACCGTGACCGGGTACTTCTCGGCGACGATGTGCGCGAACTCGGCGAGGGCGACCGCACCGGTCACCATGTCCTTGCTGTACTGACCGCCCAGGAACTCCGCGCCGCCGGTGGAGATCTGGATGATGCCGTCGCTCTCCGCCTCGGCGAGGCCGCGCAGCGCGGCGTGCAGGGTCTGCGACGACGTGACGTTGATGGCCGGGTAGGCGAAGTTGCCGGCCTTCGCCCGGTCGAGCATCTCGCCATAGACCTCGGGGGTTGCGATGGGCATCGTTTCCGCTCCTCATGACTGTGCGGGTGGTACTGCTGGCATGCGTGGCGACGTCATCGTCGCCCTCATCTTCCCAGACTCGATCGAATACACCACCTCGCCATACACCGGAACCGCGGCGGGCGCATGGCGGACATGCGAAGGCTCCCGGGATGTTTCACGTGGAACGTCCCGGGAGCCGTGTATCCGCAGGTCGGGCGGGTGCTCAGGACAGGTCGAGGTCCGCGAGGGAGTACGCCGCGAGGTACGGCAGGCCCTCCTCGGCCACCTTCGCCGCGGCGCCCCGGTCGACGATGACCGCGACGGCCACGACCTCGCCGCCCGCCTCGCGCACCGCCTCGACGGCCGTGAGCGGGGAGCCGCCGGTGGTGGAGGTGTCCTCGACCACCAGCACGCGGCGGCCCTTGACCTCGGTGCCCTCGATCCGCCGCTGGAGGCCGTGCGCCTTGGTGGCCTTGCGCACCACGAAGGCGTCGAGCCGGCGGCCGCGCGCGGCCGCCGCGTGCAGCATCGAGGTGGCGACCGGGTCGGCGCCCAGCGTCAGGCCGCCCACCGCGTCGAACTCCAGGTCCGCGGTGAGGTCGAGCATCACCTGGCCGGCGAGCGGGGCGGCCTCGCCGTCCAGGGTGATCCGGCGCAGGTCGATGTAGAAGTCGGCTTCGAGACCCGAGGAGAGAGTCACCTTGCCGTGCACGACGGCCTTGTCCTTGATCTGCCGCAGCAGGGCGGTGCGTACGTCGCTCATACGGATGAGATTAGCCGAGCGAGGGATGGGGGTACGTTCCGGACAGAAGGGCGGAAGCGGGCCCCGAGCATGGGGCGCGGAAGCGGGTCCCCGTCGCCGTCGCCGGGCGAACCGCCGGCCGTCGCCGACCGCCGTTGGCCAGTCGCCGGGCCGACGCACCGGCCGGCCGGTCCTCCGGTCCTCCGGTCCCGTCAGCCGACCTTCTGCCAGTTCCACACCGTGGTGATCTCCAGCGGGTCGATCGGGGTGACCAGGCGGGGTCGCGTGTTCAGGCCGTTGGGCGGTCCGGACTGCGGCTCCACGCACACCGCCTCGGGCTGTTCGGTGTAGACGACGACCCACTCGCTCGGGCTGCTGACCCGCACCGTCATCTCCCCGGGCCAGTTCAGGGCGACCTCCACGCCGTCCGGCATCCCGAAGCAGTCGTCCCAGGGACCGGGCTTGGGGTCGATGCGGTTGCCGTTGGGCAGGTGGTTGTCGCCGCGCTCCTCCTGCCAGGCGGCGCTGAAGGCCAACTCGACGTCCTGGCCGCCCTGGCCGAGGTTGCGCAGCCACCACGGGTGCCAGCCGGCCTGCGCCGGGAAGGAGTCGCCGCGCGCCTCCACGGTCAGCGTCAGCTTCGCGGAGTGCGGGGCCAGCTCGACGGCGTGGGTCACCCGGCCGGGGTACGGCCACGGGTCGACGAGGTCGTAGTAGAAGGCCGCCGTGGTCTCCGTCGCCGGGGCCGCCTCGTGCCAGACCGAGTGCCGGCCGGTGCCGTGGATCGCGTGCGGCGGCGCGTCGACGGGGAGCTGGTGGGTCACACCGCCGTTGCGGAACACGCCGTTCTCGGTACGGCCGCACCACGGCACCATCAGGAAGGCGCCGAATTTGTCGCCCTGGCGCAGGAGTTCGGTCCCGCCGACCTTCAGCGAGGCGATCCGGCAGCCTTGCTCGGGCCGCAGGGTCAGTTCGGCGTCGCCCGCCGTCAGTTTCGTTTCAGTCTCCACGGAAGCGAGCGTAGCGGCCGGGGACGCGTGCGCTCACGCGCGCTCGCCCGGGTCCACCGCCAGGTCACCGCACCGGGTCACCCGTTCCGGCTCACCTGCCGCGAGGCGCCGCCGCGAGCCGCAAACCGCAGGGGCACAACAGCGGGGCACGACCGCGGGGCACCGCGTCCCGGTCATCTGCGGCGGCGCAGCACCCTGCCCACCACGACCGCCGACGCCAGCAGCGCGGCGGCCGCCGGCGCCGCCCACCGCAGCGTCGCCGCCGAGCTCGCGTCCGGGGCGGGCACGGGCGCGTACCGTCCGCGCGGCGGTGCGTGGTCGACCTCCTCGGCGCTGCGCCCGATCATCGTCCGCCGCGCGTGCGCCGCCTCGGCCGGGGGCACGAGGTCGTCGAGGGCGGCGGCGCTTTCCGGGACGTCCACCTCGACCTCGACGAGTTCGAACTCCTCCAGTTCGGCGCTCGGGTCGCCGAGGTCGTCCACGACGTCGGGTTCCTCCTCCTCGGCGACAGGCTCGTCCGAGCCGAGGTCGTCGGGGCCGGCTGCCTCGCCCGTACGGTCCTGGTGCGCGCGGCCCTCGACGGCGCCGTCCTCGGCGGAGGTCTCGGAGTCTCCCGAGCGGTCGGAGCGGTCGGAGTCGTGGGAGTCATCGGGGGCGGCCGGGGCGTCGGGGGCCGCGGGCGGAGTCTGCTCGGCGATGCCCGCGGAGAAGCGATCCAGCAGGCGCCGGACCGCCGCCTCCACCGCGGCGGGCTCGTACGACGTGAGCCGGCCGCTCGCGGTCGCCTCACCGCGGAAGGTGAGGGTCGAACCGGGCTGGGGCACCTCCGTGTCCGCCGGCGTGATCCGCACGCTGACCTCGACCACACCGTCGCCGCGCACCTCCGTCCCCCGCGCCTCCAGCGTGAAGGGCGGCGCGTCGCCGGTCACGGTGACGGAACCGCGGTAGGTGATGGTCGAGCCCGCGATGCGCAGCCGCAGCCGCCCCCGTGCCACGCGCTCGCCCACGGCCGCGTCCGGATCCGGCTGCCAGCCCGGCAGCGCGGACGCCACGGCGCCCGGGGTCCGGAACGTTTCCGCCAGCCGGGCGGACGGGGTCGGGACGAAAGACTCGTGCTCCATGCGGCGGAGCCTACCCACGCAGGACCGCATTGACGGCCCCGCGTACGGTTTTCCCCCGGCCGCCCGCCCCTCCCCACCCGCGGCTCCGCCACCCGGCCGTGCCCCTGATCCCCGACCGGCCCCCACCCGCCTCGCCTCCCGGCCTCACCGACACCTGTGCGGTACCTTCACTTCTGCCCGAATTCTCCGGGAGTGCGGAGCAGACGATGTCCCGGCCCAGGTACGGCACCCCCGCCATCCGCGTGGCCTCCACCGCTGCCGCGGTCCTCCTCCTCACCGCCGGGTGCGGCACGTCCCGGCAACCGGTCCGGCCCACCGCCGCTCCCCCGCGGAGCGAAGGGGAGCTGCGCCGGCAGGCGGAGGCGTTGCTGACGCGCTCGTCCGAGGTGCGGCTCCACTGGACGGGTGCCGTCGAGAAGCGGCAGCGGCTGGGCCGGACGACGCCGCGGCTTCCCGCCGGGAAGTACGTCCTGGAGGCGGCGTGCGCGGGGACGGGAGCGGTGGAACTCTACTGGAACACGAAAGAGGTCGACAACGACGCCGAACCCGAGGTGCGCTGCGGGGGTGGCGTGGCCCGGTCGTATTTCAATGGTGAAAATCTCGTGGCGTTCGCCTTCGAGCCGAGCGACATCTATCCCCCTTCCGGGTTTCTGTCATGGCAGATCGTCTCGTCATGAGGACGACTCGCGCCCCACACCGCGTCCCAGCAGCGAGTCGAACGCGCCGCGGCCTGCAAGCCTCCTCACCACTGCGGGATCCGCGATCCAGTCGCTGTAGGAACCCAGTTGGCGTGGCGTCATCTTCGCGAGTGCTTGGGGTCCGCCGTACTTCCTCAGCACCGAGACGAAGTCATCCGACGGCCCGGTGACGTACCGAACAGGACTGCCACCGCGTCCGTGAGGATCGCCCGTGTAGGTGGAGGCCGCAGCGTGGCCGGGCAATTGCACCGTGACGGGACGGATGCTCTTGATGGAACTCTCCGTGCCCACGATTGCGGACGCGTGAGTGGCGAACGTGGCCCACCACGTCGTGCTCAACTCCGCGTCCTGAAGACCTTTCAGCCCATCGACCAGGTCCTCGGGCGCCTCGCCGGGCGTCGCCATCACCGTCTGGTGAATCCAGTTCTCAAGGATTCCCGTGGCCATCTCCTGGCCCTTCGCCTCGACGAAGCCGGCCGCGCCGTCCGAGCCGGTGGCGAGGCTGGCGGCCGCGTGGACGAGCGTCTCCCGTGAACTGGTCATCGCGTCCGCCCACGCCTGGCTCTCGTTCCCGAGCCGCTGCTCGGTCGTCGCGAAGACGTCACCGTAGAAGCCGTCCATCAGGCCCTTCGAAAAGCTGAGGTACGTGACCGCGTCCTGGTCCTCGTCACTCACCCCGGCGGTCTCGGCGTCGTTCACGAGTTTCCTGCTGCTCGCTTCGAAGAGCGCGCTCATGCTCGCTGCCGCGTGGGGGTCGCGGATGGACTCCTCCATGAAGGCCCTCCATACCGAGGGGTGGAGTTCGAGGCCGTCGCGGGTGGGGTCCTGGGAGCGGGTGAAGGCCGCTGGGCTCCAGGTGGGGGCGGCCCAGAACGCGTCCTGGGCCGGGGAGGTGATCGCGTACTGGAGGTCGTCCCAGTGCTGGGCCAGGATCTCGGAGAAGAGGAGGGAGACCGCGGGATAGGGGTGGACGGTCTGGAGGTCGGGGTCCCGGGTGTGGGCGAGGTTCGCGGCCAGGAGCCACGCGGTGTTGCGGTCGGAGAGGGCGGGATGCGTGGCGCGGAGGGTGGTCGTCGCGGCCTTGAGGGCTGCGGTGAACGCCGCGATCCGCTCAGGGGTGGTGCTTCCGCCGCCCGGGTAGAGCGCGTTGGTCGTGATGTCGGGGCGCAGCGCCACGAACTGCCCTGCGGCAAGGGGGTTCTTGGTGAGGGCGTCGAAGAGCTGGACGTAGTGGTCGGCGCGCCAGGGGTCGGGGGCCGCGGGGGAACCGGACATGCGCGGGGTGACACTGCGGACCTCGTCGGTGGTGAAGGCGCGGTCCGCGAGGGTGACGAGGAAGCCGGCGTCGTAGGTGCCGCTGTCGACGAGAGGGAGGAGGAGGTCGGGGCGGAACCCCTGGCCGGGGTCGTCGAAGCGGTCGAACCAGGCGGACCAGAAGGCGCGTTGGGCGGCCGGGGGACTCATGTCGGCGGCGACGCGGGTGAAGCCGCCGAGGGTACGGGCCAGGACGTCGCGGTCGTATGCGAGTTGGTCGGGGTGGTCGACGTAGCGGTGGTCGTAGGGGCTGCCGGACATGGAGTTGGACAGTTGGGACAGGCGGCGGGGGCCGAGGGAGCTGTAGAAGCCGCGGAGGAAGTCGCCGTCGTGGCCGCCGGCCGCCAGGGCGGCGAAGAGGTCCTCGGGGACGGCGCCGTCATGGTCGGCCATCTGCCGGTCGAAGTGCGCGGCGAGCGCGCGTCCTTGGGCGGTGGCGCGAGCCGCGGCGCCCGACGTGACCGCGCCGTCGGGCAGGAAGGCCAGCGTGCGCTGCGACGCGTGCTCGCCGATGACGGCGGCGAGGCGTTGCCGGCGCCGGAGCATGGGCAGTTCGCCGTCGGCCCAGCGGGCGATGGCCAGGAGCCGGTCCAGCGGACGGGTGTCGAGGCCGTAGCGGACGAAGCGGGCACGGAAGAGGGTGGCGCTGTCGTGCAGCCGTTTCGTGTCGTTCTGGAGCGCGTGGATGGTACCGGGCAGCCGGTCGGGGTCGATCCCGGAGAAGGTCTGTCCGCGCTGGGGGTGTCCCATGTGTCGCCGTCCCATGTCGCTGCGGTCCGCGGGTGAGTCGTGGAGCGACGGGCCGCGTCGGATGCGTGCGGGATACGGCGGACCTGTTACAGCAGGTCCACCTGGAGGCTCTTCGCCTCGCCCACGGTGACCTTCTCCGCGCAGGTGCCGATCGCCGCCTCCACCAGGGGCACCAGCCGCCCGAGTTGCGCGAGTATGTCGGTCCGCCGCCCTTGGGCCTCGGCGTGCCACGCGTCCGCGGCCGGGCCGACCCAGATCTCGCCGCCGCCGACGTCAGCGCAGCAGCCCGCGAGCAGGGAGCGCAGTTCGTCCATCTCCTTGAGGAGATCCCCGCGCAGCGCGACCAACTGCCGCCGCCACGGGTTGTCCACCATGGGCCCGCGGCCGTCCTGCGCCGACACCCGCCGCCTCCCTTCCCCGCGCCCCGCGCCCCGCTCGGCACCGGCACCGGCACCGGCACCGGCACCGGCACCACGACGCAAGGTCACTCCGGAGCCGCCAACCACCCTTCCCAACAGGTCAATTCTGGCACATCCCGGAACACGGTTCGTCACTTTTCGTGCACACTATTCGGTGATCCGCGGACGCAGGAGCGTGGACGGCGGAACGCGGTGGTCCGGGCGGGTCCGGTCGGCGCGGCCTTCGGCGGCACGGAGGTCCGCGAGGGTGAGCACCCGGCGTGAGGACGGGCCGGCCGGGAGCACGAGGCGGGGCGGGGCCGACGTGGGCGCCGCCAGCAGGAAGTTCCAGTCGGCCGGCGCGCTACAGGCACGTGTGGCGGTCATCGCGTACGGGGTACCGCTCAGCGACACGGCGTGGAGCGTCGCGTCCGTCGTCCACAGGGTGTGGGTGGAGGACCCGGCGTCGACCGCGAACCGCCCCCCGTCGGCGAGTTCGTGTGCGGCGAGCCCGTAGAACTCCTGCGAGTAGAGCTTGGCGCTGTCGGAGTTGCCGGGTTCGGGCAGGTCCTCGATGATCACGTCGTACGGGCGGCGGGTGGGGCTGCGTCCGCGCACCGACGTCCGCAGCCAGTCGAACACGTCGCCGCCCACCTCCCGCACCCTCGGGTCGTCGAAGGCGTGGCCGTTGAGCGCGGTGAGCCCGGGGTCCTCGCGGCCCAGCCGGGCGAGTTCGGGATCCCCCGGGACCACGGTCACCGCCGACACGCCCCGGTGGCGCAGCACTTCGCGCAGGGCGAGCCCGTCGCCGCCGCCGAGGACCAGCACCCGGGCGTGCGGTCCGGCCATCGCCGGCTCCACCAGCGCCTGGTGGTGGGCGGTCGCGTCGGGGCCGCACACCGTGAGGTCGCCGTCGACGTAGAGCCGCAGGGAGGAGCCGCCGCCCACGCCGGTCCCGCCGGCCAGCACGATCTCCTCCGCGCCGGTCTGCTCGGCGACCCGCACCCGGCTGCCGTAGACGGCGTGCCGGGCGGCGCGTTCGAACGGCGCGGCGCCGACCGCGGCGCAGGCCAGCAGGGCGAGCACGCCGACATTCGCGGTGAGCAGCCAGCCGCTCGCGCGCGCGGACAGGTCGCCGCGGAAGAGCCACAGCACGATGGCGCCGCCCGCGACCGCGTTGACCGCGCCCGTCGCGAGCGCGCCCGTCAACTGCCCCAGGAACGGCAGCAGGAGGAAGGAGAAGGCGAGGCCGCCGACGAGCGCGCCGACGTAGTCCGCGGCGAACAGGTCGGCGACGGCGCCGCCCGCGTCCTGGCGGCGGATGCGCTGCACGAGCGTCATCAGCAGCGGGACCTCCGCGCCGATCAGCACGCCGATCGCGAACGCGCAGCCGATCATGGCGAACCTGGCCTGGCCGTACCAGGCGAAGACGGCGTAGAGCGTCATCACCGACAGCCCGCCGACGAGGGCGAGCGCGGACTCGACCGCGACGAAGGCGGCGGCCGCGTGGTTGCGCAACCGTTTTGCCAGCAGCGACCCGCAGCCCATCGCGAAGACCATCACCGACAGCACCAGCGACGCCTGGGTGACCGAGTCGCCGACCAGGTAGGAGGCGAGGGCGACGAGTTCGAGTTCGTAGACCAGCCCGCAGGCGGCGCAGACGAAGACGGCGGTGAGCACCAGCGCGCGGGCCGCGCGCGGGGCGACGGGCAACGCCGAGGAGAGCTGGCGGGGGGCTTGCGGGCGTCCGCGCTGGTCGAGCATGAATGCACGCTATGTCAGGCTTGCTCCGTCGCCGGTCACCCACAAGGGTGCAATCCGGCGGTGGGGGTGGGCGGATGGCGGCACCGGGAAGCGCGCGGGGGTACGACGAGGGCCCGGTGCGGTACGGCTCGCGCCCGGCGCGGTGCGGTCCCGTACGGGCTCCGGGCCACACCCGTACGAACCCCGCGTGCCGCACCGTATGAGACCCGCGCACGACACCGTACGCACCTCGCGCACCTCGCGCACCACACCGTACGGACCCGCGCGCCGCGCCCACGGACCGGCGGCCGTGAACCACCCCCGCGCACGACGGGATCGCTCAGCGCGTCACGCGCAGCTTGGTCCGCGTCGCCACCAACCGCCCCTCCTGCGGGTACGCGTGCCAGGTCCGCCACCGCACGTTCCCCTCCCCGCACTGCACCAGCATCGCGGTGAAGGCGTTCGGGTCGCCCGGGAAGGTGCCGGCGAGGCCGTGCGGGTGGTCGGCGACCAGGGCGAGCAACTCCTGGGCGCGGGCGGTGAAGGAGCCGAGCGAGAGGTGCTCGATGCGGGCCGCGAACTCGTACTCCCACGTGCCGAGCCGGCGGGAGACGCCGAACGGCAGCGGCGCCTGGCTGCCCGGAAGGCACGCCACCGTCTCGGAGCAGCCGTCGCCGCCGGCGTCGACGAGCACCTGGTGGGAGGCACCGAGCAGGCGTAGCTCGACATCGGCGCGGAGTGCCGCGGCGTCGCCGACCCGCACGCCGAGGGTGGCGAGCGCGGGCAGCGCGTCCTTGTCCAGGCACCAGGCGAGGTCGCCCGCCCGGGTGTCCGTGTATGCGGTGTCAATGGTGGTGAGCATGGGGAGGCTCCGCGGGCACGCTGGGGATCGCCCACGCGGCGCGGACGGGCCGTCCCGCCCCGCCGCGAGGCGAAGGTGCGGTGGCTTGCGCCGGTGGGGGCCGGGTGGATCAGGGGTGGTTCGGCACGGATCGCGGTGGACCTGGCTCGGCCCAGCGGATTCGGGGTGATCTGGATGATCGGGAGGCCCCGAGGAGATCCGGGACCAACGGAACCACGGATCGTGCTCCCCGTTCAGCGTTTTTACCCATCTGTGCGTACTTTCCATCCCTTGGAGCGCTTACGAGTTCAGGTGTTCCGATATGACAACCCGGTACCATCGGCTGATCGATCGGCGGGCACGTGGAGAGCGGGTGGAACGCGATGGCGGGCACGGCCGGGGCGGCGGGCACGGCGGGCGAGCCGGACGGGACGGTCGGAACGGTCGGAACGGGCCGCTCCGGTGGCCCCGGGGGTTCCGGTGGCCCCGGAGGCGCCCGCCGCCCGTTCCTGAACCGCCGGCTGGCCGGCCTGGGCACGACGATCTTCGCCGAGATGTCGGCGCTGGCGGTGTCGACCGGGGCGATCAACCTCGGCCAGGGCTTCCCCGACACCGACGGCCCGGAGTCCGTCCGCGAGGCGGCCGTCCGGGCACTGCGGGACGGCCGGGGGAACCAGTACCCGCCCGGCCAGGGCGTCCCCGAACTGCGCGCCGCCGTCAGCGGCCACCAGAAGCGCTTCTACGGGCTCGACGTCGATCCCGACACCGAGGTACTGGTCACCGCGGGCGCCACCGAGGCCATCGCCGCCGCGATGCTCGCGCTCCTCGAACCCGGCGACGAGGTCATCGCCTTCGAACCGTTCTACGACTCCTACGCCGCCTGCGTCGCCATGGCGGGCGGCGGCCGGGTCCCCCTGACGCTCCGCGCACCCGACTTCCGCCCGGACCTCGACGCCCTGCGGGACGCGGTCACCCCGCGCACCCGACTGCTCCTGCTGAACAGCCCGCACAACCCCACCGGCATGGTGCTGACCCGCGACGAGCTGACCGCGATCGCCGAACTGGCCGTCGAACGCGACCTCCTGGTCGTCACCGACGAGGTCTACGAGCACATCACGTACGACGGCGCCGAGCACGTCCCGCTGATCGGCCTGCCCGGCATGCGCGAGCGCACCGTCGCCATCTCCTCGGCCGGCAAGACCTTCTCCTTCACCGGCTGGAAGGTCGGCTGGGTCACCGGTCCGGCCGAGTTGGTCGCGGCGGTGCGCACCACGAAACAGTTCCTCACCTACGTCGCCTCGGGGCCGTTCCAGTACGCCGCCGCCGAGGCGCTCGCGCTGCCCGACGCGTACTTCACCGGTCTGCGCGACGACCTGCGGGCCAAGCGCGACATCCTGGCCGACGGCCTCGCCACCGCGGGCTTCGAGGTCTACCGCCCCCAGGGCACCTACTTCATCACGACCGACATCGCCGACCTCGCCCCCGACACCGACGCACTGACCTTCTGCCGCACCCTCCCCGAACGCGCCGGCGTCGTCGCCGTCCCCAACTCCGTCTTCTACGACCACCCCACCGCCGGCCGCACCCAGGTCCGCTTCGCCTTCTGCAAACAGCAGAACCTCCTCCGCGAAGCCGCCGACCGCCTACGTCAACTGTCCAACGTCTGAGGATGTCCGCGCCTGGGTGATATCGGAAGCTGTCCGCCGATCGGTCCTTCTGTGGCAGACGTTGGGGGCCCTGCGGGCACCAATCGGCGCGGACCCGGCAGCGGCGGGCCCCCGTGGGTGGGAGCGTCTCGACCGGAGGGGCCGGATCGGCTGGTCGGGTGTACCGGACCCGCGCTGGAAGGGCCGCCGGGTCCGAGGCGCTGTGGGCCCCTCCGCCCGAGGTGATGGGAGCCGTACGCCACATGGTCAGCAACCCGGATTCGACGAGTGTTCCGCGCACCGAACTCTGGAAGACCGCGCGCTGCGGTGGTTGCGCGCGCAAGGTGCCCGCCCTGACGGCCCAGAGGTTCGCGCGTCTGGCGGGGCAGGGTGACGGGCAGGACCTCGGTTCCCGTTACATGGCGGACGTCGCCGCCGTGGAACTCGGGGACGGCCGGGTCCTCGGCCTGACCGTCGACTTCATCACGTCGGTCGTTCCCTCACCCGTGCACTACGGACGCATCGCCGCCGCGAACGCGCTCTCGGACGTCTACGTCGCCGGCATGGTGCCCCGCTTCGCCCTGAGCGTCGCCTGCGTGCCCCCGGGGGCGGGCACCGAGGAGTTCGCCGACGCGCTGGATGCCGCCGCCGCGGTGCTCACCGACGCCGGGTGCGCGCTGGTCGGGGGCCACTCGGTGGTCGATCCCGAGGCCAAACTCGGCTTCGCGGTGGTCGGTGTGCCGAATGCGACGGGGCGGCTCCTCGTCTCGGGAGCCCGTCCTGACGACGCCCTGGTGCTCACCAAGCCTCTGGGCGTGGGGATCCTGACCTCGTCCTGCCGGGCGGGGCTGATCGACGAGGCTGCGCTGGGCCCCGCGGTGGAGGCCATGACGGCGACCAACGCGTTCCTCGTCGACCTGGTCGAGGGCCCGCTGGGCGGGGCGGTGCACGCGGCGACCGACGTGACCGGGTTCGGACTGCTCGGCCACCTCAAGGAGATGTGCGTCAGGGACCGGCTCGGTGCGACCCTGTCGCCGACGTCCCTTCCCGTTCTCGACCGGGTGTGGGACCTGGCAGCGGGAGGCGCGCACACCTCGGCCTTCGAGACCAACACGCAGTACGTGCGGGACGTGTGCGGTGAGGGGCTGGCGGCACTCCGGCCCGAGGAGAGGATCGTGCTCACCGATCCGCAGACGTCGGGCGGTGCGCTCCTGGCCGTGGCCCCCGAGGCCCTTGACGCCGTCCTCGCCGAACTGCCGGGCCCGCCCGGATCGGCTGTGGTCGGCCGGCTGACCGCCGACTCAGGCCGGATCACCTTCACCGGATGAGCCCGGGGTCCGGCCGGCGGCGGAGTCCGGGGGGCCGCCGACGGAACCCGGGGGCCGGCCCTCCACGGCACCCGGGAGCCGGCCGGTCACGGCATCCGTCGTCCAGCGGTGGACCCCGCCACTCCGTATCGACCGGACGGTGGCGTCCGGCACCATCTTCTCGAAGCGCGCGTCGCCTGTCGCGACCAGGCGTCTGACCTCGGTTCCCGAGTACACGCGGGGACGGTCGTCCCACAGGACCTCGACGGTGTAGCCGACGCTCCGCAGCATGGCGACCTTCTCGCGGTTCCACTCCTCGTAGATCGTGGTCAGCACCGGTACGGCCGTGGGCAGGAACTCCGGCAGGACGGCGAGGTCCTCGACGGGAAAGGGGATCACGTCGAACTCCGCGGCCGGGACTCCCTCGTGGACGAGGGCCTCCCGGATCATCGACCGGCGCTCGTAGAAGGTCCAGGGATTGCTCTCCGGCAGGGCGCGGTGGGGTGCGGAGACGGAACCACCGGCCAGCCGGGAGCGCACGAACTGGGTCACCCCGACGTGCAGGAACCGGCAGCGCTCCTTCGCGGCGAGCAGGTACTCCACGTGTCCGAGATGCAGGGGCTGGAAACGTCCGTGTGCGGACGCGACGTCGTACTGGGGCATGTCGTGGCAGGCCTCCGGTCCTCTTCGAAGGGGTTCTCGGCGTAGGGGACGTCAGCCGAGCAGATCGCGCCGGTGCCGCCAGGCCAGACGGAGGAGAGCGGCGCCCGCCGTCTCCAGCGGCAGTTCGGTGACGAGCCGATGGATCTCCGCCTCGTCGAACCGGAAGAGCCGGGGCGCCTCGGTCTCCCCGGTGGTCACCAGCCGTCCTTCGGCGTTGGTGCCGCTCATCCGCCGGGCCAGCTCGTCCCAGAGCTCGGCGTCGATGACCATGACCGTCAGCAGGTCCGTGGCGAGGGTCAGCGCGTCCGTACCCATGCCGAGGACGTACGTACGGATCCTCCTGCGGGTGCGTTCCCGGTCCAGCCGTGCCGCGACGGGCCATGTCCCGTAGTCGATCGGCTCCGCCGTACCGGGGTCCTCCGGTTCCCCGAGCAGTTCCTCCGCGAACTCGCGCAGCACGCAGCGCCACACCGAGAAGTCGTTGACGCGGGAGTGCGGGCCGGTTCCCGCCGGTTGGAAGATGCCCACCGGCACGACCATGTACAGGCCGCCGGCCTGACCGACCTTGGCGGGGTCCCGCCAGTGGAGCGGGAAGCACGCGTGCCCGGTCGCCGGGTCGTGGCGCAGGACGAGGGTGGCGACGGCCAGGTTGCTCGGCCGGTCGTCCGGTCGGCATGGGCCGCCGAGTGCGTCCCTGAGCGGTGTCGCGCGTGGGGGTGCCGCGTGTCGAGGCGTCGCACGCCCGAGGCGCATCACCGAGGCGGCGTACTCGTGCGCGCACGCCTCGCCGAGGTCGATCCCGTCGAAGTAGCTGCCGGCCCCGAAGCGCATGCAGGACCGGTCCGGTCCGCCCGTCAGGTCGGCGTGTCGCAGTTGGTAGGTGAAGCGGTCCTCGAAGACGGCGGGGCGTGCCAGTTCCCGCATGGCGGCGGAGTACGAGGGAAAACGGCCGACGTCGTCGCGCCGGGGCAGCAGCCCGCTGTCCTGGGCGACCCGCCGCAAGGCGGCGTCGCGGCCGGGAGAGGCGGGGGTGTCGTCCCACTCGGTTCGGACCGCGTCCATCTCCAGTGGGCGCTCCGGCAGCCACTCCGGCCGGGTGAGCAGGGCGGTGTCCTCGACGGTCGGGGCACCGCCGTAGCAGTGCCGGGCGCTGATCGACAACTGGTGACGGTTTAGCCGGAGATGCGCCCTGACAGCCAGCCAGTCGGCGCGGTCGGCGGCGGCGGTGCCCGCGCTGTCGTCGTCGGTCACTCGGACTCCTCCTGGCCGGTCGGCGGGACGTGGTAGGACGCGAGGTGTTCGCTTGAGATGAGGGTGTCCCGGTGGGCGTCTCCGAGCACCTTGCGCCGCCCGGTGTGAGCACGCCGGTCCAGCGCGTAGGCCGCGTTCGTCTCGCCGACGGCGAGGAGGTCGCGGGCCAGGTTGTGCACCGAGTCCAAGGTGTGCGGGTGGTCGCGGCCCAGCACGGCCTCCCTGCGGTGCAGCACGTCTTCGTCCAGGGCACGTGCCTGCGCCGGCTGTCCCAGGGCGAACAGGTCACGGGCCAGGCTGTTCGCGGAGTCCAGCGTGTGGGGGTGGTCCTCCCCGAGGGTGGCCCTGCGCAGTTCCAGCACTTCCTCGTCCAGGGCCCTGGCCTCCTCCATGCGGCCCAGGATGCGCAGGTCGCGGGCCAGGTTGATGCCGGAGATCAGGGTGTGCAGGTGATCGCCGCCCAGGAGGCGCTGCCGCCGCCGGAAGGTGTCCTCGTCCCACTGGCGCGCCAGTTCCGGCTCACCCATGGCCCGGAGGTCGCGCGCGACGTTGTTCGCCGTGATCAGCGTCTGCTCGTCGTCGGGCCCCAGGTGCCGGCGCCTGCGCCGGTAGGTCTCCTCGTGCAGTTCCCTGGCTTTCGGGACATGCCCCAGGTCGTACCAGGCGCGGGCCACGCTGTTGGCCGCCCACATGGTGAAGTACGCGTCCGCGCCCTCCTCCCGCAGCCATCGCTCGTGGAGTTTCGACGCCAGGGCGAGCCCGGGCTCGGTCTCGGCACGGGTGAGCAGGTACCAGGTGGCGTTGCAGGCCAGCGCGCGCAGCCCCGGGGAGGGGCTGTCGGCCGGGTTCGCCGCGAGCAGGTGGGGCATGAGTCTGGCCCAGGCGGGCCAGGACGCCGGGTGGGCGGGGTCTCCGGGGTCCGCCGCGACGAGCAGTTCCTCCATGACCGACCGGACGCGGGCGGCCTCGTCGTCGCTCAGGCCGTCCCTGACGATCGCCTGCGTCAGCCGGTGCACGACGATGCCGTCCGCACTCGGCTTGCCGAGACCGAGGTTCGTGATCCGGCCGACGCATCGGTGCAGGGCAACCAAGTCGCCTGCCTCGCCGGTCAGTTCGGCCATCGGAGCACGCTGCTCACCGCCGGGCGGACCTGACGGGGCCAGCAGGACGACAGGGACCGGTTCGGGGGCGAGGAAGGCGCAGACCCACATCACGGCCTGCGCGGTGGTGTCGATGTCGGCGAGCCGCTCCATGGTGGTGGCCACCGTGGCTGCGAGCGATCTCGGGTACGAGGTCGGCTGAGTGGCGCTGAGCACCTCGTTGGCCCGCGAGCGGAGCGATTCGAGGTATGCGGCGGGGCTGCAGCCGGTCTCCGTGAGGAACCCGCCCGCCTGCGCCAACGCCAGCGGGAGGTCGCCCAGTTGCTCGGCGAGGCGGTGTGCGTCCTGGTCCGGCAGGTCGGGCACGCACCGGCGCAGCAACGCCACGGACTCCGCCCGGCGCAGGACGTCGACGTCGAGGGGCAGCGCGAGTTCGCCCCAGCGCTGGTGACGGGAGGTGATGATCACATGGCCTTCGCCCTGCGGCAGCCAGGGGGCCGTCTCGTGCGGGGACTCGGCGTTGTCCACGACGATCAGCCAGTCCGCGGTGGACTGCAGGTGGGACTGGACCGCGCGGACCGCGGCGGGGGTGTCGCCGCCCCTGTCCACCAGGTCCAGGTTGACGGCGAGTTCGGCGTACTGTTCGCCGATGAGGTCGACGCGCTCCGCGTCGAGCCACCACACCAACCGGTACGCGGCCCGGTGCCGGTGGGCGAACTCGACCGCGATCTGGGTCTTCCCGACCCCGCCCCAGCCGCGCAGCGCCTGGACCACCGCCCGCCGTCCGCCGCGCAGGTGCGCGTCGAGCCGGTCGAGCAGGTCCTCGCGGCCGGTGAAGTTGCGGTTGCGCGGGGGGATGCGGAAGAGCCCGGCCGGCGCGCCGGTACCTTCCGGAGCCTCCGCGGCCGCGAAGACGTTGAGTTGTATGGGCACGTTGACGGCGGGTCTCGGGCGGTCCCGTGCCGCGCCGGCGGGCGGTTCCGCGCCGAGGCCGGCGACCAGGGCGACCAGTCGTTCGGCGCCGTCGGGACGGCTGCGCAGGAACTCCTGGAAGATGCCCGTCCACAGCCGCTCGGCGTCGGGTCCAGCCGCCTCCGTGGGGTTCGGGGCGCCGTCACGGGCGGCGCCCCACAGCGCGGAGGCGGGCGGCAGCGCTCCTCCGGGCGGCGCCCCGTCCCCGCCGTCCCACAGGCCGGCGACCTCTCGGGACGCGGCCCGGGCCCGCCCGCCGTCTGCGTCGGGATCCGACAGCGCCCCCACCACCGCGGAGGCGGCTGCCGCTGCCAGAGCCGTGGACTGATCATCCATGAGCCCGCCTTCGTCGCCGTGCCTCGGCACCGCACCGCCCGTTCCGGCACAGGAGCGCGAGGAGCGGCGTGTTCCGGGCATGTTCCGGAGCTAGTTGAAGTGGTTGACCTGGGAGTTGCCCGCGGAGTTGTTGATCTGCACGCCGCGTGCGCCGCGCAGGTCGAGGGAATGCCGGTCCCCCGCCTCGGGGGCCAGGGACCGGAGGCGTTCGACGGCGGCGGCGACGTCGGCGGCGAAGCGCGGGTCCTGCCGCACGGCGCCCTCCAGCGCGTGGCGCACCTCGATCTGAGTGGAGAGCAACGGTCCCTCGGCGCTCGCGGCGCCCTCCCGCTCCAGGGCGACCAGCGCGGGCTCCCGCCCGAGTTTGCGGGCGACCACGTCGTGCAGGTGGTCGAGGGCCGTGTCCACGGCGGCGTCCGCCTCTTCGTCCAGCCGACCGGCGGCCCTGCGGGCCTTACGGACGGCCCAGGCGATCAGATACCCCGCCGCGATCTCGAGACCAACCATGGAAGACCCCCCGATACCGGTAAGCCTGCGCAGGAACCGTGTCTTTACGGCCCGCCCAGCATAGCCAGCCGCCGGCGCACGCACGGTTGAACGAGCCGGTTACGGGAAAAACGGTGCACGACGGCGGACCCGCCGACGTCGCCCCGGCGCCAGACCCTGGAGCGCGCGTGAGCCCCTCCCGCAGACTCACCCTCGTGGCCGGCAGTCCTTTCTCCGGCTCCGGCGTGGGCACGCTGGCCGGCCGCTACGCCGACCTGCTGGAGCGCCGCGGGTGGAGTACGCGCGTGTTCGTGCCGGAAGGCCCCACACATCAGGAGGGCAGCCGGACACCGTCCGCCCTCCCCTACGAGCGGCTGTTCGCCGCAGGGCGACGGGCGGTCGAACAAGGCGACTACGTGGTGGTGTTGGGGCTCCCGGACGATCGCGCCCACGCGCAGCGGGCGGTGGACACGCTCACGGGGCTGCCCCGCTGCGCGCTGCTGTGGGAACGCCCCGCCCGGCCGAACGCCGAGGTGGCGGCCGATCTCTCCGGCGTCGCGGGCCTGCGCCGGGTGTGGACGCTCAACGAGGTCCACGCACGGAGCCTGCGCGGCATGCTGCCCCGCACCACGACCGTCTCGGTGGCCCCCTTCTGCCTTCCCGCCGCCTTCCTCTCCGAGCCGTCGGCTCCGCCCGACCCGACCACGCCCCCTTACGCGGTCTACCTCGGTCGCTTCGACGAGTGGAAGGGCGCCTGCCTCCTGGCGGAGGTGTGGGCCCACCGCGTCCACCCCGCCACGGGCACCGCGCTGGTCATGATCGGTTTGGGCATGGCGCCCGGCTCGGCGGGGGAGAACCTGGTCCTGGCGACCGCCCGCGACCACCCCGACCGCGTTCGGCCGGTCCGCACGACGCGGATCGACGACCGGGTCCGACTGCTGCGGCACGCCGTGGTCGCCGTGTTCCCCGGCCGGCACGAACACCTTCCGCAGTCCCTCATCGAGGCCATGGCCGTCGGCACGCCGACCATCTGCACGGCGATCGACGGGTACGCGCCCGTCGCGCGCGACCAGGTGACCAGTCTGCTGGTGGACACCGGCCTGCGGGGGCTGGAGACGGCGGTGCTCCGGCTGCGTGACGGCCCGGAGCTGCGGGAGTCGATCTCCCGGCAGGCGCGGGACGAGGTACGGCGACGATTCCATCCGGACGCCGCCGCCGTGTGGCTGGAAGGGTTGATCACGGCTCTCGGGGAGTCCGGTGCGCCGGAACGGCCCGACGCCGGCACCGCCGATCAGTGACGGCCGGTACGACGTCACGCCCACTGCCACCGGCACCCGCCTTACCCGGCGCCACGTCGGCACGGCGCCATGTCGGCACGGCGCCACGGCCACCGGATCCGACCGGGGCTCCGGGCCGCGCCGAAGACCCGGGCCGCCCATCTGCGGCCCGGGGTCCACGGGGTCCCGCGTCCCCTCGGAGCAGGGGGCGGGTCAGTCGGTGCCGGACTCCATCGCGGCCAGGTCCAGCAGCTCGTCGTCCTCGGCGGCCTCGCCGCGGGAGGCGATCGCCTCGGCGCCGCCCTCGGGCAGCCGCGGCATGGTGCCGATCAGGCCGGTCGCGGCGGCCTGGGCGGCGCCGATCACGGGGCTGCCGGAGCCGATCAGGCCGAGCTGGGCGTACTGCTCCAGCTTGCCCCGGGAGTCGGCGATGTCGAGGTTGCGCATGGTGAGCTGGCCGATCCGGTCCACCGGACCGAACGCGGAGTCCTCGGTGCGCTCCATCGACAGCTTGTCCGGGTGGTAACTGAACGCGGGGCCCGTGGTGTCGAGGACCGAGTAGTCCTCGCCGCGGCGCAGCCGCAGGGTCACCTCGCCGGTGACGGCCGCGCCGACCCAGCGCTGGAGGGACTCGCGGATCATCAGCGCCTGCGGGTCCAGCCAGCGGCCCTCGTACATCAGGCGGCCGAGGCGGCGGCCCTCGGTGTGGTACTGGGCGAGGGTGTCCTCGTTGTGGATCGCGTTGACCAGCCGCTCGTACGCCGCGTGCAGCAGGGCCATGCCGGGCGCCTCGTAGATGCCGCGGCTCTTGGCCTCGATGATCCGGTTCTCGATCTGGTCCGACATGCCCAGGCCGTGGCGGCCGCCGATGGCGTTGGCCTCGGTGACCAGCTCGACGGGGCCGAGCTTCACGCCGTTGACCGTGACCGGGCGGCCCTGGTCGAAGCCGATCGTCACGTCCTCCGCGGCGATCTCGACCAGCGGGTCCCAGAACCGCACGCCCATGATCGGCTCGACGGTCTCGACACCGGTGTCCAGGTGCTCCAGCGTCTTGGCCTCATGGGTGGCGCCCCAGATGTTGGCGTCCGTGGAGTACGCCTTCTCCGTGCTGTCGCGGTAGGGCAGCTCGTGGTCGAGCAGCCACTGCGACATCTCCTTGCGGCCGCCGAGCTCGGTCACGAAGTCCGCGTCCAGCCAGGGCTTGTAGATCCGCAGGTGGGGGTTGGCCAGGAGGCCGTAGCGGTAGAACCGCTCGATGTCGTTGCCCTTGAAGGTCGAGCCGTCGCCCCAGATCTGGACGTCGTCCTCCAGCATCGCCCGCACCAGCAGGGTGCCGGTGACGGCGCGGCCGAGCGGGGTGGTGTTGAAGTACGCCCGCCCTCCCGAGCGGATGTGGAACGCCCCGCAGGCGAGCGCCGCCAGCCCCTCCTCGACCAGGGCCGCACGGCAGTCGACCAGGCGCGCGATCTCGGCGCCGTAGGCCAGCGCGCGGCCGGGCACCGAGGCGATGTCGGGCTCGTCGTACTGGCCGATGTCGGCGGTGTACGTGCAGGGGACGGCACCCTTGTCACGCATCCACGCGACCGCGACCGAGGTGTCGAGACCGCCGGAGAAGGCGATGCCGACGCGCTCGCCGGCGGGGAGGTTGGTGAGGACCTTGGACATAGCAAGAGTATGCACCGAGATGCATGTTCATGCAATGCCCGAGGTGGCGGGCCCGCGCCCAAGGCCACGACCTTGCGAAGTCCCCCGACCACCCGGCCCCGAACCCGCTACTCCGCCCGTCAGGCGAAGGGTCGGGCGGGCGGGTCCGTGGCGAGGCGGGCGTGCAGGTGGCAGTCGTGGCGGGTGCCGTCGGGCTCGATGAAGGAGTCGCGCATCACACCCTCCTCCGCGAACCCCGCCCGCAGGGCGGCCCGGCAGGAGCCGACGTTGTGCAGGACGTGGTCGAGGTGGATGCGGTGCAGGCCCAGGCCGCCGGCGTGGGGCGGCTCGAAGGCCCACGCCGAGGCGGCATCCAGGGCGCGGGCGGTGACCTGGCGGCCGCGGGCCGAGGGCGTCACCCAGTAGCCGGCCACCGCCTGGTCGGGGGTGCGGTGCACGTCGCGCAGGCCGAGGTAGCCGATCATGACGTCGTCGGCCGGGTCGGTCACCGCGAACGCGGCGGTCCCGGCCGACCACGCCCCGACCCGCGCCGACAGCCACACCGCCGCACGGTCCCGCGGCGGCGCGGCGATCACCGCCATGCCCGCGGCCCACCGCAGCACTCCGGGGTCGGCCATCGCCCGCGCGACCGCGGGTTCGTCGGCCGCGACGACCGGGCGGAGCAGCAGCCCGTGGGCACGCAGGGTGGTCGGTGCCAGGAGATCGGCGCCTCGCGCAAAAGCCATGGCCAACACCTTACTGACCTGTCGTTCCCACTGGTCCCCGCAGCGCCCGCCCGGGGATCGACGGCACCCGCGCGGCGCGGGCGCCCCCGTACCGACCCGCACCCGCCCCCGGCACCGCAGGCCCGAGCCCCCGACCCGCCGACGCCGCACACCCGAGCACCCCCGGCGCCGCACACCCGAGCCCCCACCCGCCACCGGCGCACACACCAGCGCCCGGGACCCCGTACGTCTCGCGTACGGTCCCGGGCGCGCGGCGCGGTCGTGCCGTCAGCCCTCGGAGCCTTCGGAGCCCTCGCCGGTCCCGTCCGACCCGCCGGACTCGCCCGGCTCGTCGTCGCCGGCGGTCTCCTCCAGGCCCAGCCGCTCACCGAGCCACTTGTTGAACTCGATGGACGCCTGCACCCAGCTCACCGTGGTGGCCACGAAGTGGTCGAGGCCGACGCCCATGCCGACGAGCATCTGGGCCTCGCCGATGAGGCGGACGACCCCTTCGTCGTCGGTGTTCGTGTAGACCTTCGGCCACAGCGTGAGGTGGTTCCACTCGTCGATCGCCTCGTGGAGCTGCGGCTTCTCGTCCACGGTGTACGCGCGCTCGTAAAACGTGCGCACCGCGAAGACGTGCTGCTGCGCCTCGCCGCGGAACATGAAGTAGGTGCGGAACTCCTCCCACGGGGCGAGGAGGTCGTTCTCTTCGTCGACGGCGTGCTTGAGCCCCATCTGGTCGAGGAGCTGCTTGACCAGGTCCTGGTCCGGGACGACCACACCGGCGGTGGGTCCTCCGCTCGGCTGGTCGGGTTCCGGCTGGCTCCCGAAGTTCGGGATCGAGGAGGGGTCGATGCTCACCGTGAGGGTTCCCTTCGTGACGTTTCCCCGCCATCCTCCCCCATGACGATGAGCCCGTCGACCGCCCGGTCCACCCGGACGTTCTGCCCGTCCAGCACCTCTCCGGCCAGGATCGCCCGGGCCAGCGGGTCGCCGATCGAGGTCTGGATCAGCCGGCGCAGCGGCCGGGCGCCGTAGGCGGGGTCGTTGCCCTCCTCGGCGAGCCAGTCCAGCGCGTCGTCGGTGACCTCCAGGGTGAGCCGGCGGTCCTTGAGCCGCGCGGCCAGCCGACCGGTCTGCAGCCGGGCGATCCGGCGCAGCTCGTCCCGGTCGAGCGCGGAGAACACCACGATGTCGTCGAGCCGGTTGAGGAACTCCGGCTTGAAGGAGGCGCGGACGGTCGCGAGGACGTTCTCCTTCTTCTGGTCCGGGTCGAGGTTCGGGTCGACCAGGTACTGGCTGCCGAGGTTCGAGGTGAGGATCAGGATCGCGTTGCGGAAGTCGACCGTACGGCCCTGGCCGTCGGTGAGCCGGCCGTCGTCGAGCACCTGGAGCAGGACGTCGAAGACCTCCGGGTGCGCCTTCTCCACCTCGTCGAGCAGCACCACGCTGTACGGGCGGCGGCGGACCGCCTCGGTGAGCTGGCCGCCCTCCTCGTACCCGACGTATCCGGGCGGGGCGCCGACCAGCCGGGCCACCGAGTGCTTCTCGCCGTACTCGCTCATGTCGATGCGGACCATCGCCCGCTCGTCGTCGAAGAGGAAGTCGGCGAGCGCCTTGGCCAGTTCGGTCTTGCCGACGCCGGTGGGGCCGAGGAAGAGGAAGGAGCCGGTCGGGCGGTCCGGGTCGGCGATGCCGGAGCGGGAGCGGCGCACGGCGTCGGACACCGCGCGGACCGCCTCGGTCTGGCCGATCAGCCGCTTGCCCAGTTCGTCCTCCATGCGCAGCAGCTTCTGCGTCTCGCCCTCCAGCAGGCGGCCGGCGGGAATCCCGGTCCAGGCGGCGACGACGTCGGCGATGTCGTCCGGGCCGACCTCCTCCTTGACCATCGTCTCCTGGGCGGCGGCCTCCTGCTCCTCCCGGGTGGCCTCCTCCAGCTCCTCCTCCAGCTTGGGCCGCTCGCCGTACATCAGCTTCGACGCGGTCTCGAAGTCGCCGTCGCGCTGGGCGCGCTCGATCCGGGTGACGATGTCGTCCAGGCGCTCCTTCAGCTCGCCGACCCGGTTCAGGCCCTGCTTCTCCTTCTCCCAGCGGGCGGTCAGGCCGCGCAGCTCCTCCTCGCGGTCGGCGAGGTCCTTGCGGAGCTTGTCCAGGCGCTGCACGGAGCCGGGGTCGGTCTCGTTCCTGAGCGCCATCTCCTCCATCCGCAGCCGGTCCACCGAGCGTTGCAGCTCGTCGATCTCGACCGGCGAGGAGTCGATCTCCATGCGCAGCCGGGACGCGGACTCGTCGACCAGGTCGATGGCCTTGTCGGGCAGGAAGCGGGAGGTGATGTAGCGGTCGGAGAGGGTGGCGGCGGCGACCAGCGCGGAGTCGGCGATCTGGACCTTGTGGTGCGCCTCGTAGCGGCCCTTGAGGCCGCGCAGGATGGCGACGGTGTCCTCGACGGTCGGCTCGGCGACCAGCACCTGCTGGAAGCGCCGCTCCAGCGCCGGGTCCTTCTCGATCCGCTCGCGGTACTCGTCCAGCGTGGTGGCGCCGACCATCCGCAGCTCGCCGCGGGCGAGCATCGGCTTGAGCATGTTGCCCGCGTCCATGGCCGAGTCGCCGCCGGCGCCCGCGCCGACGACGGTGTGCAGCTCGTCGATGAAGGTGATGACCTGCCCGTCGCTGTCCTTGATCTCGGCGAGCACGGCCTTCAGCCGCTCCTCGAACTCGCCGCGGTACTTCGCCCCGGCGACCATCGCGCCCAGGTCGAGCGAGACCAGCCGCTTGTTGCGCAGGCTCTCGGGCACGTCGCCCTTGACGATGCGCTGGGCCAGGCCCTCCACGACGGCGGTCTTGCCGACGCCGGGCTCGCCGATGAGCACCGGGTTGTTCTTGGTACGGCGGGAGAGCACCTGGACCACCCGGCGGATCTCCTGGTCCCGGCCGATCACCGGGTCGAGCTTGCCCTCGCGGGCGGCCGCCGTGAAGTCGGTGCCGTACTTCTCCAGCGCCTTGTAGGTGCCTTCCGGGTCCTGGCTGGTCACCCGTTGCCCTCCCCTGGCGTTCTCGAACGCCGTCAGCAGCGCCTTGGCCCTGGCGCCCGCGGCATTGAGCAGCTCGCCGGCCGGCCCGCCCTTGACGGCGGTCCCGATCAGCAGGTGCTCGGTCGACACGAACGCGTCGCCGAGGTCCTTGGCGCGCTGGGACGCGTCGGCGATGACGGCGAGCATGTCACGGTTCGCCTGCGGGGGTGCGACGGTGGCGCCCTGGACCGACGGCAGCCGCTCCACCAGGCGCTCCGCGTCCGCGCGCACCGCGGCGGGGTCGGCGCCGGTGGCCGCCAGCAGGTCGAGCACGTTCTCGTTGTCCGCGCCGCTCAACAGGGCGAGCAGCAGATGCGCGGGCGTCAGGTCCGGGTTCCCCTCGGCGACGGCCTTGGCGTTGGCGCTGTTCAGCGCTTCCCGGCTCTTGTTGGTCAGCTCGGCTTCCACGGGCGTTCTGTCCTCCTCGTACGTTCGTCGCTAGCATGTAGCGCAACCTCGACCTGACTACCTCAACATGAAGCAAGTTGAGTCTATTCCACTCAAGGTGATTCCGGGCACAGGACGGGCCATCGTTCTCGGGAGGAAGCCCATGACCTCGGCACACCCGAAGGATCCACGACCGGAGGACTCCGACGGGGCGCAGCAGCGCCCGACCGTGCGGCACCCGCGGGTGCCGCACCCGACCGCCGCACCGCACCCGACCGCGTCCGACCCGGCCGCCGCACCGCGGCCGTCCGTACCGCGGCCGTCCGCACCGCAGCCGTCCGCGTCCGACCCGGCGGAGCCGTACCGGCTGGACGCCAGCGGCGCGTCCGTGCGGGCCGACGCCGACGCGCTGCGCGAGCGCGCCGCCGCGTGCCCGGTGATGCTGCCCGACGGCGTCCCCGGCATGATCGTCTCCCGCTGGCACGAACTGCGCGACCTCCTCGCCCACCCGGAGGTGGCCAAGAACGCGCGGCACTTCGCCGCCCTCCAGGCGGGCCGCGTGCCGGCGCAGTGGCAGCTCAACGCCTTCGCCCTGGTCAACGGCATGACGACGGCCGACGGCGACGACCACCGGCGGCTGCGGGGGCTGGCGACCAAGGCGTTCACCCCGCGCCGGGTGGCCGCCATGCGGCCCTGGATCGAGCGGCTGGCCGGGGAGCTGGCGGCCGGGCTGCCGGACCACGCCGGTCCGGACGGCGTCGTGGATTTGCGCGCGCACTTCGCGTACCCGCTGCCGATGGGCGTGATCAGCCAGCTACTGGGGGTGGACCCCGAGCACCGCGACCACCTGCACGCCCTCACCCGGCTGCTGGTCAGCACCTCCAGCTCGGCCGCCGAGGCGATGGCGGCGCAGCGCGGCATCCACGACGTGCTCGCCGCGGTCGTCGCCGCCCGCCGGGCCCGCCCCGGCGACGACCTGGCCAGCGCGCTGATCGCCGCCCGCGACGGGGACCGGGCGGACGGTACCGAGCGGCTGAGCGACGAGGAGGTGACCGGCACCCTGCTGCTGATGATCGTGGCCGGCCACGAGACCACGCTGAACCTCATCACCAACGCGGTGCGTGCCCTGTGCGGCCACCCCCGCCAGCGCGACCTCGTCCTGTCGGGCGGGGCGTCCTGGGACGCGGTGGTCGAGGAGACGCTCCGCTGGGACAGCCCGGTGGCCAACTTCCCGTTCCGCTACCCCACCGCCGACCTCGACGTGGGCGGCACCGTGGTACCGCGCGGCACCCCGGTGCTCGCCGGGTACGCGGCCGCCGGGCGCGACCCGCGCGAGTACGGCCCGGACGCCGACCGGTTCGACGTCACCCGTCCGCCGGGCACCCGCCACCTGTCCTTCGGGCACGGCGTCCACTACTGCCTGGGCGCCCCGCTCGCCCGCCTGGAGGCCACGGTCGCGCTGCGCACGCTGTACGGGGCGTTCCCGCGGCTCGAACCGGCCGTCCCGGAGGCCGAACTGCCGCCCCTGCCGGGCTTCGTCGGCAACAGCGTGGAGGCCCTGCCGGTGCGCCTGGGAGGGTGAGCGGGTCGCCGGCGGAGCGGACCGGCTGGGCGAACCGGCTGCGGCACGGCAGACGGTGGCGCGGCAGGCAGTGGCACGGCAGGCAGTGGCGCGGCAGGCGTTCCGACCGGACCGGGCGAGCAGGGCCGCCCGGTCCGGCCGGCCGGCCGGACCGGCACCGCGTGCACGCACTACCGTTCGTGCCATGCCCCGTCGCGATCCCCGCTCCCCCGAACCCGGCTTCCTCGAGTTCTGGCGCGAGTACCACCTGTGCACGCTGACCACCACGCGCCCCGACGGTTCCCCGCACGTCGTCCCGGTCGGCGTGACCTACGACCCCGAGGCCGGACTGGCCCGGGTGATCACCAACACCCACAGCCGGAAGGCCGCGAACGTACGCGCCGCCGGGCCGTCCGGCGCCCGGGTGGCGGTCTGCCAGGCCCACCGCGCCCGCTGGGCCACCCTGGAGGGCGTCGCCACCGTCTCCGCCGACCCCGAGCGGGTGGCCGACGCCGTACGCCGCTACACCGAGCGCTACGACCGCACGCCCGCGTTCAACCCGGACCGCGTCGTGATCGAGATCGCCCTCACCCGCGCGATGGGCAACGCCTGACCCGTGCTCCTCGACCCGTCCCGCACCGGGTTCCGCGTCGGCCCCGCGGCACCCGAACGGGCGTTCACGGATGGTACGACGCCTGCTACAGTGCGCTGACTCGATCGAGCTGGGGGGCAGTTGACGATGTGGGGACGGGCGCGCCGCGCTGCGCGGGTACGTACCGCGATCCGTACGCGGGTACTGGCGGCGGGGGGTGCGGCGGCGGTGGCGCTGCTCCTCGCGGCCTGCGGAGGGTCGGGCGGTTCGGGCGGTTCGTCCGACGCGTCGGCGCCGGCGGGTCGGACCACCGGGACGGCCGCCACCGCCCCCGGGTCCCCCTCCGCCGGCGGCGCACCGACGGCGATCACCCGGACGACGACGGCCGCCACGCCCCCGTCCGCCACGACGTCGCCGGAGGGCTACGACCCCACGCGGAACGCGGCGGCGGACGTGACCGCGGCGGAGCGGGCCTCGGCGAAGGACGGCCGCCCCGTGCTGATCGACTTCGGCGCGGACTGGTGCCCGGACTGCGTGGTGCTCGGCCGCACCTTCACCAAGCCCGCGACGGCCGCCCTGCTGGGCAGGTACCACGTGGTGCGCGTCGACGTCGGCCAGTTCGACCACAACCTCGCGCTGGTCGCGCGCTACGTGGACCTCGACTCCAGCGGCATCCCGGCGCTGGCCGTGGTGGACCGGCACGGCACCACCGTGACGGCCACCAACCAGGGGCAGTTCTCCAACGCCCGCAGCATGCCGGAGTCCCAGGTCGACGCCTTCCTGAAGACGTGGGCGTGAGGAGGGCCGCAGCCGCCGCACGAGGGAGTTCCGTCCGCTCCGCCGCCGTCGCCGCGCTGCTGTGCGCCGTCGTCTCCGGCTGCGGTCAGGGGGATCACGGCGGCCAGGGCGGCCACGGCGACCGGCAGCGGGAGGCGGCGCGTACGCGGGCGTCCTTCACCGCGGGCGGTGTGGACGTCGCCGTCACGTTCGAGCGGTCGGCCGCGGACGCGGTGGCGGTGACCGCCACCCTCAGCCCGCGGCAGAAGGGCTTCCACCTCTACAGCCTCGCGCTGCCCGACGGCGGGGTCGACGGGCTCGGCATCCCGACCCGCCTGGCGGTCGCCGCGCCGCTCACCGCGACCGGTCCGGTGACCTCCTCCGTCAAGGCGCACGACGTGCGTCCGTCCGGCCTCGACGTGGCGCTGCCGGTCTACCCGGACGGCCCGGTCACCCTGCGCCTGGCCACGCGCGTCGCGGGCGGCGCCGACCGGCCCGGCACCGCGAGTGTCCGGCTCACCTACGGGGCCTGCTCCACCGACGGTGCCTGCCTCGCACCGGTCCGGGCGCACCCGGTGACGCTGGAGCTCCCGCCGCGCTGACGCCGTACGGGGCCGGGCCCGCAGGCTGTCCGGCCCGGGGCGCGGCCTGTCCGGGGTGCGGCCTGTCCGGGGTGCGGCCGATCCCGGAGCGCGGCCAGCCCGGGGGTGCAGCCCGCCTCGGAACCGTATGCGGCGCGCCCTCAGGCGGCCCGGGTGCCCGTGACCTTCGCCAGGAAGCCGTCGAGGTTGCGCAGCGTGCGCTCGACCTGCTCCTCCAGGGTCAGGGTCTCCTCCATGCGCTTGGCCAGCACCGAGGTCCTCTTGCCCCGCACGTACAGCGAGCAGGCCAGGTCGGCGCACATGTAGATGCCCACGGTGTTGCCCTGGCGCCCGGCCGGTCCGGCCAGCGGCGCCGCCAGCAGGTCGACGCCGCCCCCGGAGTGCCCGGTCAGGCAGATCGAGCAGAGGCTGCTGCGCATGAGGTTGCGCCGCGCCCCCGGCGCGACCCGCAGGGTGATGCCGACCGGGCGCTCCCCGGCGGTCACGACGTAGGCCCGGTCCGGGGCGCCCGGGTCGCGCCAGCCGAGGAAGTCGAGGTCCTCCCACGGCACCTCCGCGAGGTCCCGCGGCAGCCTGACCCGCTTGGCCTCCCCCTTCGAGCAGTTCACGAAGGAGTCCCGGATCTGCGCCTCGCCAAGTGGGTCCATGACGACCGAAGCTAACAAGCATCCCGCGCCGCTGTCGCCGTGTTTTCCGGCGGCCGACCGGCGGAAAGCGCGGCGGACCGCTGGCGGTCGGCCGGTGGACCGCCTGCGGCCGAACGGCGGTCGGCCGGCCCCGGACGCACGGATTCCCCGCACCCGGGAGGGCACGGGGAACCGTGGACGAGGCGGGTCAGACGTCCCGCTTCGGACGCCACACCACGAGCGCGCTCGTGTGCTGCACATCCTGGTAGGGCACCAGGTCGCGCCGGTACGACGCGTGCACCGCGGCTTCGCGCTGCTGGATGACGGCTGCCGCGCCGTCGACGGCGGCGGAGAGTTCGGCGACCCGGGCCTGGAGCGCGGCGACCTGGTTCTCCAGTTCGATGATCCGCTTGATGCCCGCGAGGTTGATGCCCTCGTCCTGCGAGAGCCGCTGCACCTCCCGCAACTGCTCGATGTCGCGGGCGGAGTAGCGCCGCCCGCGGCCGGCCGCGCGGTCCGGGGAGACCAGGCCGAGGCGGTCGTACTGCCGCAGGGTCTGCGGGTGCAGGCCCGACAGCTCGGCCGCCACCGAGATCACGTAGACCGGCGACTCCTCCGTCAACTGGTACGGATTGCGGCCGCGTCCCATGCGGGGCCCGGAGGCCCCGCCGCCGTCGATGCTCATCCGCTCACGCTCCCTTTGCGGCCTTGAACAACTCCGCCCGCGGGTCGGTGTCCGCGGTCGCCTCACGGTACGACTCCAGTGCGTCCAGCGCCTTGCCCTCGGTCCGCTCCGGCACCGCCACCTCGACGGTGACCAGCAGGTCGCCGCGCGAACCGTCCTTGCGCACCGCGCCCTTGCCGCGGGCGCGCAGGGTCCGGCCGTTCGGCGTACCGGCGGGCAGCTTCAGGGTGACCGGCGGTCCGCCCAGGGTGGGCACCTTGATCTCGCCGCCGAGCGCGGCCTCCACGAAGCTCACCGGGACCGTGACCGTCAGGTTGGCGTCCTTGCGGCCGAAGACCGGGTGCCGGCCGACGTGCACGACCACGTACAGGTCGCCGGCCGGTCCGCCGCGCTCGCCGGGGGCGCCCTTGCCGCGCAGCCGGATGCGCTGCCCGTCGGTGACGCCCGCGGGGATGCGCACCTGCATGGTGCGCGAGCTCTTCGCCCGGCCGCTGCCGTGGCAGACCTCGCAGGGGTTCTCCGCGATCAGGCCGCGGCCCTTGCAGTCCACGCACGGGTCGGTGAGCGAGAAGCCGCCACCGCCGCCGCGCGAGACCTGCCCGGTGCCGACGCAGGTCGGGCACACCCGGGGCGTGCCGTTCCTGTCGCCGGTGCCGGAGCACGCCTTGCAGGGCGACTGCGAGGACATCCGCAGCGGGACCGTGGCACCGTCGACGGCCTCGGTGAAGCTGAGCGTCACCTCGGACTCGATGTCCTGGCCGCGGCGCGGCTGCACGCGGGTGCCGCCGCCCCGGTTGAACAGGCCGCCGAACACGTCGCCCAGGCCGCCGCCGAAGCCGCCGCCCTGACCGGTCGTGGTGCCGCCGCCGGGCCCCTGGGCGCCTCCGAAGAGGTCGCCGAGGTCGAAGTTGAACCCGCCGGTGCCGCCCGCGCCGGGGCCGGGCCGCATGCCGCCGTTGCCGAACAGCGCGCGGCCCTCGTCGTACTCCTTGCGGCGCTTGGTGTCGGAGAGGACGTCGTTGGCCTCGGAGATCTCCTTGAAGCGCTCCTCGGCCTTGGCGTCGCCCTTGTTGGCGTCGGGGTGGAACTCCCGGGCCAGCTTCCGGTACGCCTTCTTGATCTCGGCCTCGGTGGCGTCCTTGGGGACGCCGAGGACCTTGTACAGGTCCTTCTCCAACAGGTCCCTACTGATGCTCATCCTCGGCGTCCCTCCTCTCCGTCACGTCCTGCTCCGTCAGCCCTCCGACGGGCCACCGGTCTCCTCGTCGTCGTCCGCCTTCCGGTCGGTCTGGTCGCCCTGCTCACCGGGCTCGGACTGCTCGTCCTTGCCCTGCGCGCCCGGCTGGGGCTCGGCCACCGCGACCCGGGCGGGACGCAGGTTGCGCTCCCCGATGCGGTACCCCGGCTGGAGGATCTGCACGCATGTCGTCTGTGTGACATCAGGCGAATAGCTGTGCATCAGCGCTTCGTGCACCAGCGGGTCGAAGGGCTCGCCCTCCTTGCCGAACTGCTGGAGCCCCAGCTTCGCGGCGACCGTCTCCAGCGACTCGGCGACCGACTTGAAGCCGCCCACCAGCTCGCCGTGCTCCCGCGCCCGGCCGATGTCGTCGAGCACCGGGAGCAGTTCGGTCAGCAGGTTGGCGACCGCGACCTCCTTGACGGCGGCCCGGTCCCGCTCCACCCGGCGGCGGTAGTTCTGGTACTCGGCCTGGAGGCGCTGGAGGTCGGCGGTGCGCTCGCCGAGCGCGGTGCGCACCTGGTCCAACTGCGCCTTGACGGCCGTCAGCTCCTGGGAGGTCGCGTCGTCCCCGCCCCCGGACGACGGGCCCGCCTTGCCGGCGGCCCCGCTGCCCGGGTCGGACTTGCCCGCCTTGCCGGCGCCCGGCTTGTCGGCGGCGTCGGAAGGGACGTCGGGCTCCTCGAAGCCCTTCGGCTCCTCCGTCACGCGGCACCATCCCTCTTGCTGCCCTCGTCGTCGACGATCTCGGCGTCCACGACGTCGTCGTCGGCGGCCTGGGCCGTGTCGTCGGCCGCGCCGGCACCGGCGCCCGCACCCGGCGCGCCGCCCTCGGCCTGCGCGTTGGCGTACAGCGCCTGGCCGAGCTTCTGGCTGGTGGCCGCGACCTTCTCGGTGGCCTCGCGGATCGCCGAGGTGTTGGCGTCGTCGGACGACTCGTTCTTCAGCTTCTCCTTCAGGTCGGCGACCGCGGTCTCGACCTCGGACTTCACGTCGTCCGGGAGCTTGTCCTTGTTGTCCGCGATGAACTTCTCGGTCTGGTAGACGAGCTGCTCACCCTGGTTGCGGGTCTCGGCGGCCTCGCGGCGCTTGTGGTCCTCGTCCGCGTACTGCTCGGCCTCCTGGCGCATCCGGTCGACCTCGTCCTTGGGCAGCGAGGAGCCGCCCGTGACGGTCATCCGCTGCTCCTTGCCGGTGCCGAGGTCCTTCGCGCCCACGTGCATGATGCCGTTGGCGTCGATGTCGAAGGTGACCTCGATCTGGGGCATCCCGCGCGGGGCCGGCGGCAGACCGGTCAGCTCGAACATGCCGAGCTTCTTGTTGTACGCCGCGATCTCGCGCTCGCCCTGGTAGACCTGGATCTGCACCGACGGCTGGTTGTCCTCGGCGGTGGTGAAGATCTCCGAGCGCTTGGTCGGGATCGTGGTGTTCCGCTCGATCAGCTTGGTCATGATGCCGCCCTTGGTCTCGATGCCGAGGGACAGCGGGGTGACGTCGAGCAGCAGGACGTCCTTGACCTCGCCCTTCAGGACACCGGCCTGGAGGGACGCGCCGATGGCGACGACCTCGTCCGGGTTGACGCCCTTGTTGGCCTCCTTGCCGCCAGTCAGCTCGCGCACCAGCTCCGCGACGGCGGGCATCCGGGTCGAGCCGCCGACCAGGACCACGTGGTCGATCTCGGAGAGCTGGATGCCGGCGTCCTTGATCACGTTGTGGAACGGGGTCTTGCAGCGCTCCAGCAGATCGGAGGTGAGCTGCTGGAACTGCGCCCGGGTCAGCTTCTCGTCCAGGTGCAGCGGGCCCTCGGCGGACGCCGTGATGTACGGCAGGTTGATCGAGGTCTCGGTCGACGAGGACAGCTCGATCTTCGCCTTCTCCGCGGCCTCGCGCAGCCGCTGGAGGGCCATCTTGTCCTTGCTCAGGTCCACGCCGTGGCCGGACTGGAACTGCTTGACCAGGTAGTCCACGACGCGCTGGTCCCAGTCGTCGCCACCGAGGTGGTTGTCGCCGTTGGTGGCCTTGACCTCCACCACGCCGTCGCCGATCTCCAGCAGCGAGACGTCGAAGGTGCCGCCGCCGAGGTCGAAGACGAGGATCGTCTGGTCGTCCTTGTCCAGGCCGTACGCCAGCGCGGCCGCGGTCGGCTCGTTGACGATGCGCAGCACGTTCAGGCCGGCGATCTCGCCGGCCTCCTTGGTGGCCTGGCGCTCGGAGTCGTTGAAGTACGCGGGGACGGTGATCACCGCGTCGGTGACCTTCTCGCCCAGGTACGACTCCGCGTCCCGCTTCAGCTTCTGCAGGATGAACGCCGAGATCTGCTGCGGGTTGAAGTCCTTGCCGTCGAGGTTGATCCGCCAGTCGGTGCCCATGTGGCGCTTGACAGAGCGGATGGTCCTGTCGACGTTGGTGACCGCCTGGCGCTTGGCCACCTCGCCGACGAGCACCTCGCCGTTCTTGGCGAAGGCGACGACGGACGGCGTGGTCCTGGCGCCCTCTGCGTTGGTGATGACGGTGGGCTCGCCGCCTTCGAGAACGCTGACGACGGAGTTAGTCGTGCCCAGGTCGATGCCGACCGCACGTGCCATGGTTAGTCCTCCAACAACTGACTTGAGTGCAACTGGCTCAACCATGCCTCACGGCGAGCCCGATGTCAATTGACATGAGTCGAGGCGACTCAACTTAACGGCGCGCATCCGACGCACTACCCGACGACACCCCACACCACCGGCCCCGCCACGCCCACCCGGACGCCGAACCAGGAGCCCCGACCCAGGACCGAGGACCCGCACCGCCCCACCGGCGGCCACCGACCGCCACCGCCCCCTCACCCGTCCCACGAACGGGCACCCCGCACAGTTCCCCCACCGAGCCCGGATCGCCCCGATTCCCCCGATCGGCGCCGGCCGCGACCCGCGGCCGGCCCTCCCGCGACACAGATCACCAGCAGGGCGGCTTCATGGACCCGGAATTCCCGGGTAACCTCAGCCGAGACCGGAGTAAGTTACCGCTTAGTACGTTTTCGCTCGCAGCAGGCCCGAGGAGCCCTCATGCAGCTCGCCGCGATCATCGTGTCGCTGGTCCTCACGGCGGTCGGCGTCGCCCTGATCGGCCTCGCCGTCGCGCAGATCTACCGGTTCGTCAGGCTCGGCCAGCCCGTCCCCGCGGGCAGCCGCACCAACGACCCGGTGGCGCGCACGAAGACGCTGGCCAAGGAGTTCGTCGGCCACACCCGGATGAACAAGTGGGGGCCCATCGGCGTCGCCCACTGGTTCGTGGCGGTCGGCTTCCTCACCCTGGGCCTGACCATCGTCAACGCCTACGGCCAGCTCTTCCAGGCCGACTGGATCCTCCCGGTGATCGGCACCTGGCTGCCGTACGAGGTGTACGTCGAGTTCATCTCCCTCTTCACCACCCTGGGCATCCTGGTGCTCATCGCGGTCCGGCTGATGAACCTGCCGTCGCGGGCCGGGCGCAAGTCCCGGTTCGCCGGATCGACCGCCTGGCAGGCCTACTTCGTCGAGTACGTGGTGCTCGTCATCGGCCTGGCCATCATGATGCTGCGCGGCCTGGAGGGCGCGCTGCACGGCGTCGACCACTACGAAGCCGCGTACTGGGTGTCGTACCCCCTGGTGGCCGGACTGCGCGGGCTGAGCACCGGCACCCTGCAGAACACCGTCTACCTGGTCGCCATGATCAAGCTCGGCGTCACCATGATCTGGGCGATCACCCTGGGCCTGAACACCTCGATGGGCGTGGCCTGGCACCGCTTCCTCGCCTTCTTCAACATCTGGTTCAAGCGCAACGCCGACGGCCCGGTGGCCCTGGGCGCGCTCCAGCCGATGACCAGCGGCGGCGTGCCGATCGACTTCGAGGACCCGGGCGAGGACGACGTGTTCGGCGTCTCCCAGGTCGAGCAGTTCTCCTGGAAGGGCATCCTCGACTTCTCCACGTGCACCGAGTGCGGCCGCTGCCAGTCGCAGTGCCCGGCCTGGAACACCGGCAAGCCGCTGTCGCCCAAGCTGCTGGTGATGAGCCTGCGCGACCACGCCCACGCCAAGGCGCCCTACCTGCTGGCGGGCGGCGGCAAGTCGGTGGAGGGCGAGGAGAAGGCGACCGAGGAGCAGCTCGCCGGCGTGCCGGCCGCCGCGCTCGCCGAGGCCGAGCGCCCGCTGATCGGCACCCTGGAGGAGAACGGGGTCATCGACCCCGACGTGCTGTGGTCCTGCACCACCTGCGGCGCCTGCGTCGAGCAGTGCCCGGTGGACATCGAGCACGTCGACCACATCGTGGACATGCGCCGCTACCAGGTGATGATCGAGTCGGCCTTCCCCAGCGAGGCCGGCACGATGCTGAAGAACCTGGAGAAGAAGGGCAACCCCTGGGGCCTGCCGAAGAAGCAGCGGCTGGCCTGGGTGAAGGAGGTCGACTTCGAGGTGCCGGTCGTCGGCGAGGACGTCGAGGACCTGACCGAGGTCGAGTACCTGTACTGGGTCGGCTGCGCGGGCTCGCTGGAGGACCGCGCCAAGAAGACCACCAAGGCGTTCGCCGAGCTGCTGCACATCGCCGGCGTGAAGTTCGCCGTCATGGGCGGCGAGGAGAACTGCACCGGCGACTCGGCCCGCCGCCTGGGCAACGAGTTCCTCTTCCAGCAGCTCGGCCAGGAGAACGTGGCCATGCTCAACATGGCGTTCGGCGAGGAACTGGACGACGACGGCAAGGTGGTCGCCTCCTCCCGCAAGCCGCGCGCCTCGAAGAAGATCGTCGCCACCTGCCCGCACTGCTTCAACACGATCGCCAACGAGTACCCGCAGCTCGGCGGCGAGTACGAGGTCATCCACCACACGCAGTTGCTGCAACACCTGGTGGACGACGGGAAGCTGGTCCCGGTCCACCCCGTCGAGGGCCTGATCACCTACCACGACCCCTGCTACCTCGGGCGGCACAACAAGGTCTACACGCCGCCGCGCGAGATCATCGCCAAGGTGCCCGGGCTGCGCAACGAGGAGATGCACCGCCACAAGGAGCGCGGCTTCTGCTGCGGCGCCGGCGGCGCGCGGATGTGGATGGAGGAGCGGATCGGCAAGCGCATCAACAACGAGCGCGTCGACGAGGCGCTGTCGCTCGACCCGGACATCGTCTCCACCGCCTGCCCGTTCTGCCTGGTGATGCTCACCGACTCGGTCAACGGCAGGAAGGCCGCGGCCGCCGACGGCTCCGCCGCGGGCGTCAAGGTGAAGGAGACGTTGCAGGTCGTGGACGTCGCACAGTTGCTGCTCGACTCGGTGAAGGCGCCGGAAGAGGCGCCGGCCGAGGTGACGCCGGCGGGCTGAGGCCCGCGACCCGGCCGGCCGCGGGGTGCCCGCTCAGGACACCCCGTGGTCGGCCAGCATCGCCTTGAACTGCGCCGCGTCGAAGATCCCGTCGTCGTTCGACACCTTGTCGCCGTCGATCTCCACCATCGGGGTGCCGGTCGCCCCGCTCTTGGTGAACGCGTTCTCGGAGGCGCTGACGAAACTCCCGTACGTCTGCCCGCGCACCGCCGCGTCGAAGGTCGCGGAGCGCAGCCCGGGCACCCGGCCCGCGAGTTGGAGCAGGAAGTCCACGGTGAAGCCGTCGGTCTGCTCGTCGGGCTGGTACTGGTAGACCAGCGTGTGCAGCGCCACGAAGCCGCTGCCGTCCGGCGACGCCGCGAGCGCGGCACGCAGCGCGTTCACCGTCCGCTTGGAGCCGCCCCCGCCGTTCTGGTCGAGGAACGACGCGAACGTGTACCGGACGCGGATCTTCCCGGCCGCCTCCAGCGCCTGGATCTGGCCCGCGTTCGCCTGCTCGAACTGCTCGCAGATGGGGCAGCGCGGGTCCTCGTAGACGGTGAGGGTGTGCGCTGCGGCGGGGTCGCCGACGGTGACGGTGGTGCCGTCCGCCTCCAGCCGGGCCGGGATACCGTTCGTGCCGTTCGTACCGGTCGTGCCCGAGGTGGCGCCCGACGTGGTGGCGGCCGTGGTCGAAGCGGCGGTACCGGTCGGCGCGGGGACCGTACCGGGCGCGCTGGTACGGGAGTCGGGCAGGCGCGAGCCGGAGCCGGGGCCCGTCCCGCTGGAGCAGGCGGCCAGCGGCAGCGCCAGGGCGGCGACCGCCGCGGCGACCAGGGCGGCCCGGCGGCGGGCGCTGCCGCGGCCTTCGGACGCGCGCGGGGACGTCATCCGGACGGCCCTGCCGGGCACGGGCCCCTCCGCCGCTTCCGATCCGATGGTCCCCACGGCAGCCTCGTTCATCGTCGCCCTCCCCGCACCCGGTCCAGCCCGTCACCCGTTGCCGCCCGGCAGGCTACCGGGCGTGTCACAGGTTGGCAGCAATGGCCCGCGCTCGCACAGGGGGTCGCTGCCCTCGCCCGCGGTAGCGGGTACGTTCGAAGGCGTGGCAGGTTTCAAGGGACGACGGGGCGACGGCGGGCAGCGGGGCGGGGCGCGGCCGGCGCGGTACGGGACGCCTGGATCCGGCGGCGCGCCGCAACCGGGCCGGCAGGACCCGCGGGCGTACGGCGGAGGCCAGGGCGGCGGGTACGGCGGGGCACCGGGCGGCGGCTACGGCGGCGGGCCGGGCGGGAGCGGCCACCCCGGCGGGCACGGCGGTCCGGCGGCACCGTACGGCGGGGGCGACCGCCCCGGGTACCAGGACCACCGCGGCGCCCCGGCCCCTTCGTACGACGACTCCCCCGGCAGCACGCGCGCGTTCACCCTGGGCGGGGACGCGCGGTTCGCCGAGGACCCGTACGCGGACCAGGGGTACGACGGCGGGGTCTACGGCTCCGGTCCCGGTCCGTACGGCGGCGGGTACGACGACGGCAGGGGCGGGTACGACGACGGCGCGCCCTACGGCGGGGACAACGTGGCCACGTACCGCGCCGGCCAGGCGAGCGCGCCCCCGGCCGGGCCGCGGCTGCACTGGAAGGAACTGCTGAGCGGCATCGTGCTGCGGCCGGGCCGTACCTTCTGGCAGATGCGCGACCACACGGTGTGGGGCCCGGCGCTGGTGGTGACCTTCGTCTACGGGCTGCTCGCCGTCTTCGGCTTCGACGCCGCCCGCAGCGACGTGCTCAACTCCACGCTGACCGCGAGCGTGCCGTGGGTGCTGACCACGGGGGTGATGGTGGTGCTGTGCGGGCTGACGCTCGGCGCGGTCACCAACACGCTCGCCCGCCAGCTCGGCGGGGACGGCGCGTGGGCGCCGACGGTCGGCCTGGCGATGCTGGTGAGCTCGCTGACGGACGCGCCGCGCCTGCTGTTCGCGCTGTTCCTCGGCGGCGGCAACGGCTTCGTGCAGCTCCTGGGGTGGCTGACCTGGATCGCGTGCGGGGCGCTGTTGACGTCGATGGTCGCCAAGTCGCACGACCTGCCGTGGCTCAAGGCGCTCGGGGCCTGCTCGATCCAGTTGGTCGCGCTGCTGATGCTCTTCAAGCTGCCGCTGATCTGATCCGATCCGATCGGATCTGCCGGGGCGGGGCCGGGGTCCCGGTCGGGTGGGACCCCGGCCAGGCATCGGTCAGGAACGTACAAGAGCCGAGGCGGGGCCGGGCGCGAGGATGGGGTGCATGAGCACCGAGAACGACATCGCGCCCGAACCGGTCCGTTTCGACACGAAGATCGCCGTCCTGCTCCGGGACGACCTGGAGACGTGGCAGCGGCTCAACGTCACCGCCTTCCTCGTCAGCGGGCTGGGTTCGCAGGTGCCCGAGGTCGTCGGGGAGCCGTACGAGGACGCCGACGGGACGCCGTACCTGCCGATGTTCCGGCAGCCGGTGCTGGTCTTCGAGGGCGACAAGCAGACGCTGACCACCGCGCACGCGCGGGCGCTGTCCCGGGCGCTGCCGCGGTCGGTCTTCACCGCGGACCTCTTCGCCTCCGGCAACGACCGCGACAACCGGGCGGCGGTCCGCGCGGTGCCGCGCGACGGGCTCGACCTGGTGGGACTGGCGGTGTACGGGCCGCGGAACGGGGTGGACAAGGTGCTCAAGGGCGCGCGGATGCACCCGTGAGGCGCGGGGGCCGTGGGGGCCTCAGACCTGGGTGCGGTGGAAGTCGAGGAACGAGCGGGAGGCCGTGGGGCCGCGCTGGCCCTGGTAGCGGGAGCCGTGGCGGGCGGACCCGTACGGGAACTCCGCGGCGGACGACAGCCGGAACAGGCACAGCTGTCCGATCTTCATCCCGGGCCACAGCTTGATCGGCAGCGTCGCCATGTTCGACAGTTCGAGCGTCACGTGGCCGGAGAACCCGGGGTCGATGAAGCCGGCGGTCGAGTGCGTCAGCAGGCCCAGCCGGCCGAGGCTCGACTTGCCCTCCAGCCGGGAGGCGATGTCGTCCGGGAGCGTGATGACCTCGTACGTGGAGGCGAGCACGAACTCCCCGGGGTGCAGGATGAACGCGTCGTCGCCCTCGGGCTCCACCAGCCGGGTCAGGTCGGGCTGTTCCACCGCGGGGTCGATGTGGGGGTAGCGGTGGTTCTCGAACACCCGGAAGAACCGGTCCAGCCGTACGTCGATGCTCGACGGCTGCACCATCGCCGCGTCGAACGGGTCCACCCGCACCCGCCCGTTGTCGATCTCGGTCCGGATGTCCTTGTCTGAGAGAAGCACCCCCCGAGACTAACCGAACCCGTTCACGGCCCCGGCGCCCCGCCCCGCGGGTGCGGGGCGGGGCGCCGGGAACCGCCGCTTCGGGCGCCGCCTACTTCCCCGCGGCTCCGTGCACCTCGCCCACGGGCACCGCGTGGCGCAGCCGCGCGCACTTCGGGCACCTCAACAACCGTCCGGGCCCGAGGCGTTCAGTGCCGAGATGCTGCATCGGAAACGACGCCGTACTGAACACATGTCCCTCCGCACACCGAACAACCGTGCGCTCCATGTAGCCCCTTCCCCAACTCCGCGTGGCCGACGAACCCACACATTAGGGGATGAACCGCCCCGCCCGGCTCCACCACACCGGCCCCCAACCTACCCCTCCCCCACCCCCGAACCCCGCCCCCTCGCCCCCACGCGATGCGGTACAGTATCCAGCGCAGCGTCTTCCCGAAGCCGCTCGCCTTGCGGATGTAGTTTAATGGTAGAACATGAGCTTCCCAAGCTCAGAGCGCGGGTTCGATTCCCGTCATCCGCTCCATGCAAAAGCCCCAGCTCAGCGAGTTGGGGCTTTGTTGTTGTCTGGACCAATTCATGGGCCACGCACCACTTGCGCACCACATGCGGCGGCCGATGAGGGCTATCCAGCGGCGCCGGACATGGGGTCGGATATGCGTGCGGCGAAATTCTCGAATGGCGAGACGCATTTTGAGTGACCTGCATCACAGGTTCAAGTTGCGTTCCGTCACGCGCGGTTGAAGGTCGCGCTGGGGCGTGGACGCGAGCCCGCGTACAACGCCACTGCTCAGCAACCGGATTGCGACGCGCGCAGTGCATCGCCCGGCCGACGGCCTCCGCCACGGAGCGTCGCGGTGGGCAGGGTCCGGGGGCCGACACGGCATCGCGTCGGCCCCCGAACGGACGGTCAGGCCGGCGTCAGGCCAGCCGCACCACGTCCGCACCAGATGCGTCGTCGGCCGCCGTGTCGAGGCGCTCGGCACGGACACGTTCGTCGAGACCGGCCGCGACCTCCTTCTGCCGCTCCAGCGTGGAGTGCTGGTAGATCAGGGCAGCGCGTTCCGAGGACTGGCCGGCGCGGACCATGGCGTCCTTCAGGGTGCCGCCCGACTGGGTGACGAGGGTGTTTCCGGTGTGGCGGAGGTCGTAGAACCGGAAGTTTCCGGGGAGGCCGACTTTCACACGGGCCTTCCGCCATTTACGGCCGAAGGTGGACCGGCGGAATGGCGCCCCGCGCTCTCCGACGAAAAGCAGGCCGTCGTCCTCCTTCGCGGCGAACCAGTCGAGGTGCCGTCGTACATCGACGGTCAGGAATGCGGGCAGCACGACCACCCGCTTTCCCGCACGGGATTTCGGATCGCCGGTGACGCGGCGACCGGTGGTCAGTTCCGGTGAGGCCCTGGCGATCCGGAGCAGCGCGGGCTCGCGCAGTACGTCTCGCCGCGGCCTCGACTCCTCCGGTTCGTCGGGCAGCGTCACGTCGGGACGGCGCAACTCCGCCTGCTCCTCGGGACGGAGGCTGCCGTACGCGGCGAGGAAGACCATCAGCCGCCACCTCGGGCCCATCGCGTCGGCCAGGGCGTCGACCTGCTCGACGGTGGCGATCGGACGCTCTTCGGCCTCCTCCTTCCCCGCGCCCTTGATCCGGCACGGGTTGCGGCGGATCAGCTCGTCGTCGGCCGCCGTCTCCAGGACGGCCTTCAGCAGGCGGTAGCTCTTGGCGACGGTCGTGGCCCCGGTCGCCTCCAGCCGGTCGGCCCGCCAGGCACGGACCCGGCCAGGGGTGATCTCGTCCAGGTCGTACGGGCCGAAGACCGGCAGCAGGTGGAGGCGGAGGAGACGCCGGTAGAGCTCGTCGGTGGTCGGGGCGAGGCCGCGCTCGGCGACCCAGCGCAGGGCGTACTCCTTGAAGTTGACCGCCCCGACGTCCGGGTCCGTCCAGTCGCCCCGCGTGAGGTCGGCCTCGATCTGGCTCAGCCAGACCTCGGCGTCCGTCTTCGTGGCGAAGGTCTCCGGGGAAGGGCGGCGCAGCCCCGTGGGATCGACGTAGCTGGCCGTCCACCGGCCGGAGCGGTACTGCCGGATCGCGCCGAACCGGCGCTTGCCTCCCTTGGCGTTCGCCATCAGGCCGCCCTCCGGTAGGACGCCCGTCCTCGGCGACGGACGGTGACGGGCGGAACGGTGTTGGCGAGGACGTAGGCGTCCAGGACGCTCTCGGCGAGGCGGACGTGGCGGCCGACCTTGACGAAGGCGATACGGCGCTCGGATATGAGGCGGCGCACGAAGCGCTCGCCCGTGCCGAGGCGTTCGGCGGCCTCGGCGACGTTCAGCAGCCGCCCGGACGCGGGGACGGCGTTCGCGTTCACGTTAGCGGGGCGGGGGCCGGAGTGGGGTCGGGTGGCGGTGTGCGGGCATGCCGCGGAGGTGCACATGGCGGTCCTTGTCTGCCGGCGCGGGGTGGCAGCCCCGGGTGGTGCCGGCGGGCGGTGCAGGGATGGGCGGGTTCCGGGTCGGGGGCTTTCGGAGGGACGTCATGTTGTACCTCTGGAAACGCGTTTTGGGAAACCGCGTTTTCGGGTGTACAACGCGCCCCGCCCAATTCCCCGGCCAGGACGCAGCCCGGACGGTAGCACCGAATCCCGGACGCGCCCTGAATGCACCCAAAACGGGCGACACGGACAGGCGGAGATGGTCCTGACCTGGTGCGATCCACCGCTTGGCCCAACCGCGATCGTCGGCTATGGTGCGCGCACCGCACACCGGAATTCCGCTCCCGACCGTCCTTCGAAGGAAATCAGAGCTATATCTGGACTGTCGGCGGGGAATGTGGTTCTACTGTCTGGTCCACCCGTCCGAGCACGAGAAAGGCCCCCGGCGCTGAGAACGCCGGAGGCCGAAGCAGAAACCCCGCCCGCCCATCCCTGAACGGTCCGCCAGCACGCCGGGGCTGCCACCCCGCATGGCCCGCTGACAAGGAACTCTGTGCACCACCCTACGACCCCGCGCCCCCGCCGCGCACTCCCCTTCGGCCGCCCGGCCCCGAAGGCGGGGTGCTGAGGCATGGCCCGCATCCGCACCATCAAGCCCGAGGCGTTCGCCTCGGAGTCCCTGGCCGCCGTGTCCCTGTCGGCCGAGCGGACCTTCTTCGGCCTCCTCACCCAAGCCGACGACCACGGCCGGTTCCGCGACCAACCCGCTGTCATCGCCGGCCTGCTGTGGTCGCTCCGCGCCGACCACGGCCCGATCGGCGTCGAGGACGACCTCACCCAACTCGCCGCCGCCGACCTCATCTGCCGCTACGAGGGCCACGACGGCAAGCGGTACTTGCACGTCGTCTCCTGGCACCGGCACCAGAAGATCAACCGCCCCAGCGGCACCCGGGCACCCGCCTGCCCGCACCACGACGACCGCACGGACCGCGAGCCGTCACCGCGTACGCACCGCACCCTCCGTGAGGATTCAGTGAGCCCTCACCGACAGCTCCCCGAAGGCTCCCCGAACCCGCGCGAATCCTCACCGCATCACGAACCACCAGGTCAAAGCCCCCTCGCCGAAACCTCGGTGACACCTCCCGGAGGACTCAGTGAGGCTGCGCTGATCCCTCACCGTCCGGATCTAGGACCTAGGATCCTGGATCTAGGATCAGTACCTGCGGGGCGCGCGAGCGCGCCGACGCCCCCGCCCGACCTCCCTGCCACCGCCTCGGCCTCGGACCTCGTCGACGAGTACGTCGCCGCCTGCGCCCACCGCCCGCCGAAGGCGTTCCTCGCGCAACTGCGCCGGGCCGTCGACCGGCTGCTCGCCGAGGGCATCGCCCCCGCCCACCTCCGCCCCGCTCTGGAGCGGCTGCGGGCCAAGGGGCTGAGCACCAGCGTGCTGCCGAGCCTCGTCAACGAGGCCATGAACGCCGTACCGGGCCCGCCGAACGCCCGCCCGCCGTACCGGGCGTGGACCAACCCGGCCGACGTCGAGTCCGCGTACGGCGGTGACCTGTGACCGCCGCCACCCGCGAACCCCGCACCGCAGTCGGCGCGATCACCCGCCTCGCCGCCATCCTCACCGCCCGCGGCATCGACCCGGCCGCAGAACCCTCGACGAGCCCCGCCGAACCAGTCACCGCCCTGGAGTTGGCCGACGCCCGCATCCCGCCCCGCTACCGCCACGCCCGCGCCGACCACCCCCGTGTCACCGCCTGGGTCACCGAGATCGCCCACACCGGCACAACCGGGCCCGGCGGAGCACCCGGCATCGCCACCGGCCCGTCCCTGCTGATCGCCGGCCCCACCGGCACCGGGAAGACCCACCAGGCGTACAGCGCCATACGGTCCCTCCTCGCCGCAGGCGTACGGCTCCGCTGGGAAGCGACCACCGCCTCCGACCTCTACGCCGCCCAACGCCCCCAAAACGGCACCAACCCCGAACTCCTCCTCGGGCGCCTCACGCGCAGCCCGCTCCTCCTGCTGGACGACCTCGGCGCGACCAAGCAGTCCGCGTGGACCGAGGAGTTGACCTACCGGCTGGTCAACCACCGCTACAACCACATGCTGCCGACTCTCGTCACCACCAACCTGCCCGTCGCCGAACTCCGGGACGCGGTCGGCGACCGCGTCGCCTCCCGGCTGGCCGAGATGACCGAACGCGTCGTCCTCGCGGGCGGCGACCGCAGAAGGCACCGACCCGCCTGAAGCGCAGCGTCGCAATACGACGGCGCCCGCCTCCCTGCGGCTCAGCGCGCCGCCCGCGCATCCACGTACCGCCCTCCCGGAGATCCCGCATGCCCTCGCAACACCCGCACGCCCGCGCGTCTGCCCCCGCACCATCAACGCGTCACCGCCCCCGGCTCTTCGACCAGGCCGCCGTTCTCCTGCTCGGCGCCTGCGCCTGCGTCATGTCCTTCGACGCCCTGCGCCAAGTCGCGCTCGCCACCCACATACGACCCGCCCTCAGCTATCTCTTCCCCGTCGTCATCGACGGCTTCATCGCGTACGGCGTCCGCGCGATCCTCCTCCTGCGCGACGCATCCCGAGGCGCACGCCGCTACGCCTGGACCCTCTTCGCCACCGCCACCGCCACCAGCCTGTGGGCCAATGCCCTGCACGCCCTCCGCCTCAACTCCCCCGGCGCCCGCACCCTCACCCTCGACAACCACACCGTCGCCGTCCTCTCGGCCATCGCCCCACTGGCCCTCGGCGGCGCCACCCACCTCCACATCCTCGTCAGCCGCCACGCACACCTCGAACCGGCCGAAGCCGATGCCAGCCATGCGGCACCGGCCGCAACCGCTCCCGTCGTTCCGGCCGGAGCCGGTCAGGTTCCGGCCGATCCGGCGGCAGATACGGCCACCAGGCCCGACACCCCGGCACCGACGAGCACGAGACGGCCGCCGACGACGCTCCCGCCGGAAACCCGCACCCCGAACCGGCCGCCCCCGCACCGGAATCCCGAACCGTCCACGGCCCCCAACACACCTCCCCCAGCACGCGATCCGGCCGCCGCCCCAAGGCCACCATCGACCAACTCGCCGCCGTCCTCGCCGCAGCCCACCCCGACCCCGCTTCCGTCAGCCGCACCACCGCCCGCACGACGCTCGAAGCCGCCGGGCTCCCCGCCGGCAACGACCGCATCACCCAAGCCCTCGAACGCCTCCGCAGCAACGACACAGCCCGACCTCACCCGCCCACCGACTGATCCACCGCCTCCCGTCACGCACAGCCCCCACCCCTCCGGAGCCCCGCATGCACCACCCCTCGACACCGACCTCTCCACCCGCCACCTCCACGCAGGACAACCAGCTCAACGACCGAGCAAGGTATGGCGCTGGACCGTCCAACGGCCGGTCCCCCGCAGGCTCCTCCGCCCCGGGGGTGGCGGAGGAGGAGCTCCGGCGCCAGGGGGCACCGGAGGGAGAAGCCGCAGGCGCGCCCGCCGTCGAGACGCCCACCGAGCCACCGAGCCTGACGCGCGCCTCCGCCGAAGCCGCCGTCCACCGCGTCGCCCGCCGTCGCCGCCGCGAGAACACCCAGCGCACGTACCGCGTCGACGTCCGCTACAGCGCAGTCGAACACCACGCCATCAAGGCCAAGGCGAAGACGATGAACATCGCCGGCGCCCACCTCGTCGGCGCGGTCGTCATGGCGTTCGTCGAAGGAGCCCAACTCCTCCCCGGCCACCGCACGGCCACCGACGACCTCATCGACGAACTGGTCGCCCTGCGCACCCAGGTCGCCAAGATCGGCGGCAACGTCAACCAGATCGCCCACCGCCTCAACTCCGGCGGCACCCCGCACCCCAGCGACCTCCCCCTCCTGGCCCAGACCCAACGCACCCTCGACACCGCCCGCGCCGCCATCTCCGCCATCGAAACAGCCGCCCACCAGGCGACCAGCCGGAAAGCCGCCTGAATGATCGCGAAGATCACCCGAGGCAAGACCATCCGCCGCCTGCTCGGCTACCTCTACGACACCGTCCGCTCCCAGGACCACACCGACCCCCACCTCGTCGCCTCCTGGGACGGCTTCGCCCCCGACCCCGGCCGCGACACCGACCCGCAAGCCGCCATGCGCCAGCTCACCCAAGCCCTCGAACTCCGCCTCAACCAGGCCCGCCACAACGACGACCGCAACGTCCCCGACCGGCCCGTCTGGCAGTGCTCGATCCGCGCCGCCCCCGAAGACCCGCTCCTCACCGACGAGCAGTGGGCCGCCATCGCCCGCCGCATCGTCCACGCCACCGGCATCGCCCCCGACGATGACCCGGACGGCTGCCGCTGGGTCGCCGTCCGCCACGCCCCCGACCACATCCACATCGCCGCCACCACCCTCCGCGGCGACCTCCGCACCGCCCGCCACTGGAACGACTACCTCCGCGCCGACCACGAACTCGAAGCCGTCGAACACGACTACCACCTGCGCACCGTCATCCGCGGCGACCGCACCGCCGCCAAACGCCCCACCCGCGCCGAAACCGAGAAGGCCCACCGCACCGGCCGCGCCCGCACCCCACGCGAGCAGCTCCGCACGATCGCGCGGACCGTCGTCGCCGTGTCCACCAGCCCCGAGGAATACCTCCACCTCCTGGCCGGCAGCGGCGTCAACGTCGAGGTGCTCCACTACCCGTCCGGGGACATCCGCGGCTACAAGGTCGCCCTCGACGGCGACACCAACGCCGCGGGCGAGCCCATCTGGTTCTCCGGCTCCACCCTGGCCCCCGACCTGTCCTACCCCCAGATCCGCGACCGCCTCACCGCCACCGAACCCATCACCGCCGTCGGCCCAGGCACCCGCCGCACCGACCCGTGGCACCAGGCCACCGCCGCAGCGGAACGTATCCCCCACCACCTCGCCGCCGACGACGAAAAAGCCTCCCAGGCCCACATCGCCGCCTTTGCCGAAGCCCTCGACGCCCTCCCCATCGCTGCACCGGTCAACCTGCGACCCCGACTCCGGCAAGCCGCCCTCGCCTTCGAACGCGCCAGCCGCTCCCGTATCCACGCCGACCACCAGCACGCCCGCGCCCTACGAACAGCCATCCGCACCATCGCCCGCCAGCCCACCACCGGTGACGGCGCCGGGCTCGCGATGTTCCTGGACGCCGCAATCCTCGCCGTGATCGCCATCCAACGCTGGCACTCCGCCCGCCACCACGACCAGCAAGTCATCGCCGCCCACCACACCCTCATCGAGTTGCAGACCGCCTACGACCACGCCGCCGCGGCACCACTGACCACCCTCACCCACCGCACACCACCGCAACCGGCCATCGAACGCTGGAACCACCTCATCCAGCAGACCATCCCCACCCACGCCGAACAGATCCTCACCGACCCCGCCTGGCCCGCCCTCGCCACCACCCTCACCGACGCCGAAACCGCCGGCCACGACCCCACCCGACTCCTCCACCAAGCAGCCGACCAACGCGCCCTCACCGACGCCCGCTCCCCCGCCCACGTCGTGATCTGGCGTCTCCACCGCCTGGCCCAACGTCCAGCGCCAAGCCCGCTGGCGCGAGCTGCAATGGCCCGCAGCACCCTCACCACCTACCGAACCCCGTCTGTGCCCACCGAGCAACCAGCGGCGTACCCGCCCAATCAGGACCCCAACAGCGTGAGCGGCCCCAACCGCGGACGTCGGCAGCGTTGATCGCTCGCTTGCGTTCCAGGACCACGACCGGGCAGTGCAGAGCATCGGCGATCATCAGATTGGCGGGCATGGCCTTACGCCAGCCCATGTAGCCCACACTCACGTCTTTGGTCCATCCCCACGGGCGCGGGGAGCAGATCCCGACGCGCATCGGCTTGATGGGTCTGGAGGGTCCATCCCCGCGGGCGCGGGGAGCAGAGCGGGTGCTCCTCCTCCCACGGGGTCAGCCAGGGTCCATCCCCGCGGGCGCGCGGAGCAGGCCCTCTCAAGACCACCGGACTCGAAGCCCTTGGGTCCATCCCCGCGGGCGCGGGGAGCAGTCGACGAAGGCGAGCGGGGCGCCGAAAGTGCTGGGTCCATCCCCGCGGGCACGCGGGGAGCAGAGGCAGTAGCTCCCGTGCCCGTTGACGTCGTGGGGTCTATCCCCGCGGGCGCGGGGAGCAGCGGGATGCCCTGCACGACGAGAACAGCGTGACGGGTCCATCCCCGCGGGCGCGGGGAGCAGCCCCCGCTTGAATTGCACCCCCGCCCCCAATCGGGTCCATCCCCGCGGGCGCGGGGAGCAGACGAAGCTGCCGAACAGGGTGGTCACCGGCCTGGGTCCATCCCCGCGGGCGCGGGGAGCAGTACGAGGGGCAGTTCACCGCGCTCGTGAGCGTGGGTCCATCCCCGCGGGCGCGGGGAGCAGCGCGTCAGCGGCGGTGCGGTGAACCGCACCACGGGTCCATCCCCGCGGGCGCGGGGAGCAGTCCATGAAGATCGGGCCCGCCGGGGCCACGTCGGGTCCATCCCCGCGGGCGCGGGGAGCAGTACGAGGGGCAGTTCACCGCGCTCGTGAGCGTGGGTCCATCCCCGCGGGCGCGGGGAGCAGCGCGCGGTGTCCGTTGCTCGCGTTGCCTGCTAGGGTCCATCCCCGCGGGCGCGGGGAGCAGCCGCCGATGGTGCGCTGCCGGTACCCGCCCGGGGGTCCATCCCCGCGGGCGCGGGGAGCAGATGAAAGCGCTCGCCGAGGGGCGTACCGCGGTGGGTCCATCCCCGCGGGCGCGGGGAGCAGTTCCGGTTCGTGACGAGCAACGTGCCGTGCGTGGGTCCATCCCCGCGGGCGCGGGGAGCAGATCGGCACGGTCATGCCGTATGAGGACGCGTCGGGTCCATCCCCGCGGGCGCGGGGAGCAGTTCACAACGTCCCAACGTGGCTCCGCATCCTCGGGTCCATCCCCGCGGGCGCGGGGAGCAGTAGGCGTCGCCGTATGCCGTCGGGCCGGTGGTGGGTCCATCCCCGCGGGCGCGGGGAGCAGAGCGGGTCGAAGCAGAGCGTCAGCCTGGTGCCGGGTCCATCCCCGCGGGCGCGGGGAGCAGACGGCCGGTGACCTGCCCGCGGCGGAGGCCCTGGGTCCATCCCCGCGGGCGCGGGGAGCAGACGTCGATGGCCTCGCCGTTGATCGTGACGTCGGGTCCATCCCCGCGGGCGCGGGGAGCAGATCGCCTCGGTCTCGACCGTGACGTGGTCCACGGGTCCATCCCCGCGGGCGCGGGGAGCAGATCCCTGTCCTGCGTGTCGAGGACATCGAGCTGGGTCCATCCCCGCGGGCGCGGGGAGCAGGCTCGTGCCGCGCGCGCGACGTGCCAGCAGGTGGGTCCATCCCCGCGGGCGCGGGGAGCAGCTCGGCGCGCTTCGCCCGGGCGCGCTCGGCGAGGGTCGCTCCCCGCGGGCGCGGGGAGCAGGCCTCGATCAGGTTGCCCTCGATCGTCAGGCCGGGTCCATCCCCGCAGGCGCGGGGAGCAGTGCTTGGCACCCTCGGCGAAGGCGTCGCTGGCGGGTCCATCCCCGCGGGCGCGGGGAGCAGAAGACGCGGCAGGTCACCGCGTGAACCAGCCCGGGTCCATCCCCGCAGGCGCGGGGAGCAGAGCCGGGCACGAAGCGTTCTCACCAGCCGGTCGGGTCCATCCCCGCGGGCGCGGGGAGCAGCCGAGCGTTCGGATCGGCAGGCCGAGGTACACGGGTCCATCCCCGCGGGCGCGGGGAGCAGATCCCATGGCTTGTCCTTCCAGGTCAGAGGGTGGGTCCATCCCCGCGGGCGCGGGGAGCAGCGGGCACCTGAATCGCATATCGACGTACCCCCGGGTCCATCCCCGCGGGCGCGGGGAGCAGCAGCCGTTCGCGCGGGTGCTCAGGGTCGCGTGGGGTCCATCCCCGCGGGCGCGGGGAGCAGAACGACTCGCCCTACGACCGCGGCAAGAGCATGGGTCCATCCCCGCGGGCGCGGGGAGCAGTCTCGTACCCATCCTCACCATGCGAAGCCGAAGGGTCCATCCCCGCGGGCGCGGGGAGCAGGCGGTTCCCTCGTCCACCGAGTCGCGGAACGCGGGTCCATCCCCGCGGGCGCGGGGAGCAGCTGGTCGCGTTCATGCGCGGCATGCAGGCCGCGGGTCCATCCCCGCGGGCGCGGGGAGCAGACAGGTCACCCGGCACCTGGCCGCGGGCGTTCGGGTCCATCCCCGCGGGCGCGGGGAGCAGAAGGCGGTCAAGGCGCTGGTCGAGGCGGGGGCGGGTCCATCCCCGCGGGCGCGGGGAGCAGTTCGACGCCAGCGCCATCGCCGACCCGAGCATGGGTCCATCCCCGCGGGCGCGGGGAGCAGAAAGCCCCCGAAAGGCGGACAGACCGGGGCGTAGGTCCATCCCCGCGGGCGCGGGGAGCAGACCACCCGCTCCAGCGACAGCCCGACGGCGCCGGGTCCATCCCCGCGGGCGCGGGGAGCAGCGGGTGCCGCTCCCCGCGGCACGTCAGTGATCGGGTCCATCCCCGCGGGCGCGGGGAGCAGCGGAGCGAACCTGTTGAAGACCGCTTTAACGGGGGTCCATCCCCGCGGGCGCGGGGAGCAGTGCAGGCGACTTGCGCCCGCCGCAACCAACTTGGGTCCATCCCCGCGGGCGCGGGGAGCAGTCTGACTGACCTGCGGGTTTCCTAGAGGGCCAAGCTGCCCTGAACCAACTTCAGAGAAAGCGACATTTAGGGCATTTTGAATGGACGAGAGGTGCCGTCGGCTCCCCACCGCACAGCGTACGGCCGCGCGAAGGCTTACCGCTCTCGGTCACCACGCAAAGCAGCAAACGTGCCGGCTCGACTCAGCGGCTCCACGACTGCAACCCGTAAGCATCGCGCCGAACCACTTCCAGGGACGCGGCCCCACGAAATGCAGATCTGGCCCATTGACGACGGCACGGGCAGCTTCCGTGTTCGGCCCCCAGGGTGTGGATGTGGCCGTACGAATTCCCACCGCACGACGTCGTGCCCTGTCACCAGCTGATGGTCAGGCGGGTGTCGGGCCTGGTGAGGCGGGCTCCGGGGGCGAGCTGATCGTCGGGGGTGGCGGCGGGGTACGCGGTGATGACCGGTTGGGCGGGGCGCTCGGCGCTCCAGCGGTTAAGTAGCTGGACGGCCTGGGAGTTGAGTTTGTTGCTGTCCGGCCCGTGAGTGATGAGGCCCAGTTCGTCGGTGCCGTCGTCGATGGGTCGGGTCGTGAGGTAGGAGATGGTGCCGCCGTCGTAGAGAGTGGCGCCGGCCCAGCGGATGGCGGGGGCGGCCAGGCCGAGAGTGTGGGCCTCCGGGCCGATGGACAGGCGGCCGAAGCTGAGGTCGCTGTCGATCGTGGCGAGCCAGAGGTCGAGGTGGGCGGCGGGTTCCTCGTGGCGGACCCGGATGCCGGTCCACTGCTGGTGGGCGCGGTGGGTCAGGGCTTGGGCGAGGGCAGGCTCGTCGGGGAGGTCGTCGGCGTCGAGTTTGAGGATGACGTCGTCGGCGAGGCGGACGTGGCGTTCGCCCATTTCGGAGGCGCCGCGCATGGGTACGAAGCCGCAGACGGCGGCGTTGATGCTGCGCATCCGGTGCTCTTCGGTGCGGTCGAAGGCGAGGGAGCGGGTCAGGCCACTGCCGTGGAGGCGCAGGGGTACGACGATGCGTCCGCCGAGGGCGAGTTGCTGCCACCAGGCGGCGGAGATGTCCCAGGCTCCGGCGGTGACTTCGATCCTGTCGTAGGGGGCGCCGGCCGGGTGGCCGAGGGCGCCGTCGCCGCAGACGACCTCGACCTGGCCGTATCCGGCGGCGGCCAGGTGGGTGCGGGCGCCTTCGGCGAGGTCGTCGTCGAGCTCGATGGAGGTGACGTGGCCGGTGGGGCCGACCAGTTCGGTCAGAAGGGCGGCGTTGATGCCGGTGGCCGCGCCGATCTCCAGGACACGGTGGCCGGGTGCGGCTTGGAGTTGTTCGAGCATGGTGGCCACGATGTTGGGTCCGGAGGCGGAGGAGACGGCCGTGCCATCGGCAGCGCGCTTTGTGACGACGGCCTTGCGGGCGTAAGCCGTGGCCAGGTCCACCCCGGGGAGGAACAGGTGGCGGGGCACGCTGCGGAAGGCGGCCTTCACCTCGGGGGTGCGGAACGTGCCGAGGCGGTCGATGAAAGCAACGAGGGCTTCGCGCAGCCGCTGAGGTTCTGTGGTCGTCTGGTCCGTCATGTCCGTGGTCACCGTCTTCACAGTAAGGGGCTGGACGTGGTCGTTCCGGCTGCCGTACGGAGTGTCGTCGGCTGCCGGTTGCCGGTGGAAGATCACTTTGCTGGCGGCGGTGGCCAGCAGGTCCTGGTGCTGGGCGGGGATGCCGAGTCGGTTGAAGGCGAAGAGCAGGTGGTCGGTGAGGATGGCCCGTAGTCCCCGGGTGAGAGCGCCTTGTTGAGCGAGGCCGGCGAGAGCACGTCCGGCGTCTTCGAAGGCTGTCGGCCAATCCGGCGTCAGCGTCAGGGGGCTTCCGGGACTGTCGCTCGCGGCGGTGACGAGGAGCTGCACCACGGTCAAGGTCGGCGTCCCCGGCTGCGGGGCGCCGGCGTCTGTCCGATGTTCGGCGACCTGGGCCCAGATGTCGCCCTGCTCGTAGAAGTCCTGCCCGGCCGCGGTCATCATGCGCGTGCCCAGGCGCACTGCGAGATCCCCGCGGGCGCGGGGAGCAGACTGAGGCCAGCCAGTTGCCTGCGCGCATGTTGGGTCCATCCCCGCGGGCGTGGGGAGCAGGGAAACTCCCAGCCCGTGCCCGGTGACCCGTCGGGTCCATCCCCGCGGGCACGGGGAGCAGTGGCCTCGGGTGACCGCCCGGGGCCATCACTCAGGTCCATCCCCGCGGGCGCGGGGAGCAGTTCGTGCCCACACGGAAGATCTTTTCGGTTCCGGGTCCATCCCCGCGGGCGCGGGGAGCAGGGACCGCATCCGCGCCATGCGCCCGGCCGGGAGGGTCCATCCCCGCGGGCGCGGGGAGCAGGACTATGCATCACGTCGTCCCCGCGACGGACGGGGTCCATCCCCGCGGGCGCGGGGAGCAGTACGCCTTCGGGTTGGTCGCGGAGCAGACCTGGGGTCCATCCCCGCGGGCGCGGGGAGCAGACTGAATCAGGGGGCCTGAGCTGCGATGATCGGGGTCCATCCCCGCGGGCGCGGGGAGCAGCAGGTGCAGGGTGTGGGTGTCGGCGTCGTACCGGGTCCATCCCCGCGGGCGCGGGGAGCAGGTCGTCCGATGACCGCCTCGCGCAAGCTGGCCGGGTCCGTCCCCGCGGGCGCGGGGAGCAGGTCGTCCGATGACCGCCTCGCGCAAGCTGGCCGGGTCCATCCCCGCGGGCGCGGGGAGCAGGGTCAGCCATGGGCTCCTCCTCCGGGTGGGCTGGGTCCATCCCCGCGGGCGCGGGGAGCAGGCCTCGGTAAGGCGAACTGCCGCTGCACCGTCGGGTCCATCCCCGCGGGCGCGGGGAGCAGATGGTGATGCTCCTCTACAGGTCAGCCGCGCTGGGTCCATCCCCGCGGGCGCGGGGAGCAGCAGGTGCAGGGTGTGGGTGTCGGCGTCGTACCGGGTCCATCCCCGCGGGCGCGGGGAGCAGGTCGTCCGATGACCGCCTCGCGCAAGCTGGCCGGGTCCATCCCCGCGGGCGCGGGGAGCAGCGACCCGCCGACTTGCTGTCGCTACCGATCTTGGGTCCATCCCCGCGGGCGCGGGGAGCAGCCACTGGATCGGCCGGGCTCCTACACCCGGCCGGGTCCATCCCCGCGGGCGCGGGGAGCAGCCCGAGCGCTGAGCCGGGGGTCACGCGGCGGAGGGTCCATCCCCGCGGGCGCGGGGAGCAGCGCCGCGATCGTCGCGGGGTCCCGGGGCGAGGCGGTCCATCCCCGCGGGCGCGGGGAGCAGCCGAACAGGCTCATCGTCTGGTCCTACTCTCCGGGTCCATCCCCGCGGGCGCGGGGAGCAGTCTGACTGACCTGCGGGTTTGCCAGAGACCCGGGCCGCGTTGAACCAACTGCGGGGAAAGCGGCAATTCGGCCATTAAGTCGATGAGGCGCGACGCTAGCCTAAGGTGCCGCAACCGTACGCATCCCGCATGCCTGGCAGTCGACGCGAACAGACGATCGCAGGTGCGGATCACGTCGAAGGTGGATGGACACGCCCGCCGGCTGAACACGCTCAGGATGTACTCGTACTCTTCGGCACCCAGACCTTGCCGTCGATGAACGCGGCTGCCCAATCAGGGAGCGTGCCGGTGCGGTCGACGAGGGCGTTGTCGAACTCGGAGAGCACGACACGAAAGGAGGCGGCAAGTTCTCCGAACGTAGCCCGCGGGCGAGGGGCGCCGTCAGGGAAGCGCCCGCACCATCGCGACCAGGACCGGAGAGTCCGGCGACGGCTGGCTTTCGCCCAGGTCGCCGTACCCCCAGGAGACGTAGAGGTTGTGAACCTTGCCGTCTCCGGCCAGGGGGTTGACCATCAGCGTCGCCTGCGTCTCGCTTCGCGCGGCGAGCAGACTGTCGTGGATGGCCTTCGACACACCGGTCTTGCGCCAGGGGACGCGTACGCCGATCTCCTTGAGCGCCAGGGTCGGAACCGCGGTCACGGAATCGGCGAGGGGCGTGGTGATCCTCTTCCAGTACCGGTCGTCCTGCTCGACGGTGTTGGCGTACGCGTATCCGACGGCTTCGTCGCCGTCGTATCCGATGACAGCCTCCCAACCCGGCTCATGGGCGTGGCGGGCGAGGCGTTCGGCGTAGCGCTCCACGGAGTAGTGGGGGTCGTGCAGTTTGTCGGCGCGCACCTCGGCGTAGAGATCGATCAGCGTGTCCCAGGCCGGTTCGATGTCGCGGAAGTGGCGCAGGTCGATGGCCGTTGACGTCACGAGGCGTCCCTTCGCGTCGAGGCGTGGTCGTTCCAGGTCTTCGCCGCATCGCTGCGCGGCGCCTGGATGGACAACTTGTTGCCGAACTCTTCGAGCATGCGCGTGACGCGCGGGTGTGTGCTCTGCGTGCCGACGGCGGTCGCGACGGCAGCGTCGACATCGCCCTGGCCCAGTTGGGCGTGTGCGAGGCGGGCGGTGGCAATGGCGCGGCTGCGTCTCATGTGAGGGCGGAGACGGGCGATCCCGCGGTGGGCATGAGCTTCGGCCCGCTCGAAGTCGCCGAGCGCCAGGTACGCGGTGAGAGCAAGGCTCTCGATCTCGGCCTGGTCGTAGAACGCCGTGATCCACGCGGGTCGTTGGGCGTCCGGATCGGCACGGCTGTAGGCGGCCTGCGCCTGGGCGATGGAACGTTCAACGGCCACCGAGTCCCGGGTGAGACCGAGAATCGCTGCGTGCCGCGACTGCCCGAGTGAGGCGAACATCGGGTCGCGGCGTGCGACGGGAAGTCCTCTGGCCACGTCGTTCGCGGCCAACGCGTCGATGGGGCGTCCGAGGTGCCGGTAGAGGGTGCCCGCGTGGGACCAGATACGGAACATGATCGTCGCGTCGCCGGACATGGCCGCCAGGGTGGAGGCGCGGTCGAAGTAGCGCTGGGCCTCGTTGAAGCGGCGCCCGTCGATCGCCGCCCACATGGCACTGGAGGTGAAACCCGCCGCGGAGGCGTAGAGCTTGTTCCGGACCAGCTGGCTGGTCGAGCCGCGTTGGAGGAGCGACAGCGCTTCACCGGCCATGGCCGAAGCGCGCGTCTCGGTGCTGACCAGGCCCCCGTACTTGTGGTCCTCGGCGATGATCGCCGCGAACTTCGTCTCCAGCCGGGCGACATCGCTGGAGCCGACCCTGTTCGGGCCGGCAAGTGCCGGAGCGAGTCCGGCAGTTGCTGTGCCGGCGGCCGAGGCCATGAACGTGCGACGCCGCACAGGAACCTCCTGCGGTGCTGCGGAGCGTGGTGGCTTGAACCCTAAGTCCTCGACACGGCAACTGAAAACCGCCTCCAAGGCAGCGCATGTGCGCGCGATCGGGCGAACGGTACTGCCGCTCAGCAGGTTGCGGACCGTCCGATCGGAGACGTCTCCCGGGCGGCCGGTGACCTTCAGGATCACGTCGTTCATCCGGACCGCGAGTTCTTCCTGCGTCAGGCTGAAGTTTCCCCGTGATCTCGGACACTCGTTCTTACGCGGCGAGGGTGTGTCGTTGTCGGGTCTCTTGCGGGGTCAGATAGCCCCAGTCGGGGTGCTTGCGTAGCCGACGGCGGTTGTAGAAGGTCTCGATGTAGGAGAAGACCGCGGCGCGGGCGGTGGCCCGGTCGGGCCAGGTCCGGGTGCCGATCTCGGCTTTCAGGACTGCCCAGAAGCTCTCGGCGGCGGCGTTGTCGTAGCACGAGCCGGTGCGTCCGGTGCTTACCTTCATGTCCAACTCGGTAACTGCCGTTCGAAATTGGGCTGAGGTGTATTCGCTGCCGCGGTCGCTGTGTGCGATACAGCCGGGTTCCAGGCGGCCCCGGTCGTGGGCCATGTGCAGGGCGTCGACGACCAGGTCGGCGCGGTGGTGGTCGGCCATTGACCAGCCGACGACCTCGCGAGTGGCCAGGTCCAGCCAGCAGGCCAGGTAGAGCCAGCCCTGCTCGGTAGGCAGGTAGGTGATGTCGCCGACCAAGCGGGTCCCGGGGCGGTCGGCGGTGAAGTCGCGGCCGATCAGGTCCGGTGCGGGCCGGGCCTGCTTGTCCGGGCGTGTCAGCGACCTGCGGTGGCGGCGGGTGATCCCGGCGATGCGGCGTTCACGCATCAGCCGCTCGACCCGCTTGTGGTTCACCGCGTGCCCCAGTCGCCGCAGCTCGGCATGTACGCGCGGGACGCCGTAGGCGCCCCGGGAGGCGAGGTGGATCACAGTGATCTCGTGCGCGAGTGCGTCATCGGCACGCAGCCGCGCGCCCCGGGCGACCTGCCCCTCGGCCCACGCGTAGAAGGAGGAGCGGTGCACTCCGAGAATGCGGCACAGCAAGGTGACCGGGTAGGTGGCCTTCTCCGCCGCGATGAACCGGTAGACCTCGCTCACCGCTCGCTCTCCCGCGCGAAGAAGGCCGTCGCTTTTTTCAGGACCTCGATGGTCCTTTGCTGTTCGATGTTCTGCCGGCGCAGGCGCCGCAGTTCCTCGTGCTCGGCACCGGTCAGCTCGCCCGGGCCGCCCTCACCGCGGTCGATCTGGTCCTGCTTGACCCAGCTCCGCAGGCCCTCCGGGCTCACGCCCAGATCCCGGGCCACCTCGGTAACCGTCTTGCTGGAGGATCGGGCCAACGCCACGGCGTCCCGCTTGAACTCCTTCGAGTACCGCTTCCCTGCTTTGTTGCTCACCTGGCACTACTTCCTCTGGGACCTCACGTCCCAGTCTCCAGGTGTCCAGGTCCACGGGGAAGCTTCAGGCCCAGATCGGCCATGCGCTTCTTCAGCAAGGCGTTCGCTGCCATGAGCCGAAAGTAACGACACCAATGCGTTCCGCACCAGAGCACGAGTAACGAGCCCGCAAAGTTTTCCGGCCCGGGGCGCGCGGGGGCGGCGTGCTCTTCCTGTCCGCCGTACGCCGGACCGCCGTTCACTGTACAGAGCCGTCGCCGAGACCCCCGGGTCGACCACAAGCACGGCGACCGATTCGCAATCCTGCGAAAGGTGTGAAGATGGCTCCCGAGTCCGGCTACCACAGCAGCCTGGCGCTGACCTGCGAGCCGGCGGCCGTTCCAGCCGCCCGCAGACACGCCATGAATACCCTCGCGGGTTGGGGGATCCCGGACGACTCCGCTTACGACGCGCTCACGATCGTGACGGAACTGGCGACGAACGCGGTGAGCCATGCCTCGACTTGGGCCGCGCCGAGCGAATCGGAGAAGGGCCGCCGGTCCGTTACATCCAGGTGCCCTCTGGAATTGTGGACCGTTCCTCGGGGCCTGTGCATCTCGGTCTGGGACGAGAGCAACCAGGCGCCGGTCCTCCGGCTGCCGTCCGACTCGGCGGAGAGCGGCCGCGGGCTGCACGTCGTCGCCGAACTGTGCCGGAACGCATGGGGGTTCGCTTACCCCGACGATCGCCCCGGGAAGATCGTCTGGGCGCGGCTGCCGCTGCCGCTGCCGCACCCGCTCCGGCGATCGACGGCGGAGTACCGACCGGGGAACGACCCGGCGCGTTATCCGCGTCGGCCACGTTCCGCACCGCGCACGAAGCTCACACGCGCACTCCTCGGACGACGACGAGGACGGTCTGCCCTCCGCGGAAGGGCTACAGCAACGACGCGGCGACCATTGCCAGGACCCACACGCTACTGGCGCTGTCGCAGGCGGACCGCTACCTGGCCGACCTGCCGGTCGACGACACCGACCTCGACACCCTCGAAGCGGTCCTCTCAGAGCCGGAGTTCGGCGTCCTCGAAGGCGGGCGGGTCCGCGAGCTGGCACCTGGGCTGCTCGGAACGCTGCGCCGCCTCGCATCGCGTGTACCTCCGAGCGCCGGCTTCGTCCCCGTCGTGCAGTCGGTCATGGACGACGTACGCCACGACGACCATGTGCCTCCCGACGTGGCCTGCTTGAGGCGATGGGCCCTCGCGGTGCAGGGCCTGCTGGAACAGGCGGCGGCGCGCTACGAAGCGACCGCCCGCCCGCCGTAGGACGGCCTCGTCCTCGACTCCCGCTCCGGCCGCAGTGGCCGTGAAACACCCTTGTTCAGGACGGGCGTCACAACGCCTGCCGACCTGCCGCACCACAGCAAGGAGACGAACCGATGTCCTCGACCTCCCCCAGCTCGCGCCGCGGCAGCGCCTCACCGACCGCCGTACCGGCAGCTCCCGCGCTGCTGGAGGATCACCACCCGCGACGGCCATACCGTGGCAGGGCCCCTGCCGTCCTGGGCCGACTGCGACCCCAGCGAGGACGGCGTCCCGCCCACCGAGCTGCCCGTGCGCCTGTCAGACATCACGCACCACGCTGAGTTCCCCGGACAGACCGTAACCGTCTACAGCCCCTCACACGCCAGTGGCCGGCCCTGCGACATCGAGATCCTGCACGGCAGCATCGACTGCATCCCCTTCGCCGAACAACCCGCCTGCCGCGTGCCCGTCGTCAACCTGCGCCTGACCGACGACTGCTGGATCACCGACCGCACCCCGGACGGCCTCGCCGCTCTGTCCGCACAACTGCGCTCGCAGGCAGACCGGTTGGACCGCGAGATACGGCCTGCACTGATCACCGCCCGCTCGGACTGGACCGAATGGACCGACCAGCGTCCCGACCGGCCACCACCGCATCCGAGATGGGGCCTCTCACCGCCGCCGAGCTCGTCCGGTGACCTCGGCAACGCCCTGGCGGACCTGCGGAACTACCGCGACGCGAATCGCCGACGGTTCAGCGAATCCGCGCACGCGGGTCGCGCCGGCCGATAGTTTCCGGGCCCACGGCAGCCGCCATTCCCTCCCCCTGCGCTTACGAAGGAACGATCGATGAACACCAGCACGACCACCGAACCGCCCGAGGCGACGTGTCTACGCAACGGCTGTGTGGACCAGTTGAAGGCTGACGGGGTGATCGTGTCGCCCTTCGTCGAGAAGGTGATGCGGCAGGTGCCCCGGCACGCGTTCGCGCCCGACACCTCTCTGGACGACGCGTATTCCCCCTACGCCGCCGTGATCACCAAGACCGGCGAGAACGGGGTGCAACTCAGTTCGGTCTCCGCACCGCAGATCCAGGCCATGATGATGGAGCAGGCCGGGATCAAGGCTGGTGACCGGGTCCTGGAGATCGGATCCGGCGGCCTGAACGCGGCCTACCTCGCCGAACTCGTAGGCCAGGAAGGGAACGTCACCAGCGTCGACATCGACCCCGAGGTCACCGGCCGCGCCCGCCGACTCCTCGACGCCCACGGCTACACCCGGGTCCGCGTGGTGACCGCCGACGCCTCCCAGCCCATCCCGGGCCTCGGCGAGGTCGACGTCATCATGGTGACCGTCGGTGCCTGGGACATCCCGCCCGCCTGGGTCGACCAACTCAGTCCGAACGGCCGTCTCGTGGTGCCGCTCCGCATGCGCGGCCTGACCCGTTCCGTCGCCTTCCAGCGGGTCACCGACTCCCACGGCGGCCATCTGGAGAGCACCTCCGCACTGGTCTGCGGCTTCGTCGCCATGCAGGGCTCCGACCAGCACGACGAGACCCAAGTCCTCGTCAACGGCACCCCCGAGATCGCCCTGCGCTTCGACGACGGAGCCCCCGCCGACCCCCACCTGCTCGACAACGCCGTCCGCACACCGCGCGTCGAGCAGTGGACCGGCGTCACTGTGGCGCTCGGCGAACCCTTCTCCGGTCTCCAGATGCACCTGGCCATCGACCTGCCCGGGTTCTGCGTCATGTCCGTCGACCCCCAGCTCGACACCGGGATCGTCTCCCCTCGCCACAAGGGCTTCTCGGCCGCGGCCGTGGACGGGGGCACCTTCGCCTATGTCACCACGCGCCGCACCCCCGACGACGAACGCGCCGAGTTCGGCGTACACGCCCTCGGTCCGGACGCCTCCACCTTCGCGAACACCGTCGCCGGCAGCGTGCGCGCGTGGGACCGCGAGCACCGCGGCGGCTCGGACCCCCTCATCCGGGTCCACCCGGCCGGCACACCCGACGAGGCGGTCCCGGGCGACCGCGTCATCGAGAAGCGGCACAGCCGGATCTCCCTCTCCTGGCCCCCGGCGTAGTCGGCGGGGCTCCCCGCGAAGACCGCCGGGAGCTCCCCGCGATGCCCGCCGAGGACCAGGTCGTCACCACAACAACCGACAAGGAAGGACGAGAACCATGCCCACTGCCACCCTGCTGCCGACAGCCCCGCCCCTGCTGGACGAGGACGACGACTTCGCACCGCTGGACGTCACGGTCGTCGTCAGCACGAAGCTCAACGGCGCTCTGATGTGCGACACCGGCGACGGCTGCGGAAGCACCTGCTCGAACGGCGCGTCCGCGTGCGACTCCGCCGCGGGAGACCCTGCCTGATCCAGGCTCTCCAGCCGGTGGTCCGGGCGCACCGCGCACCCGGACCACCGGTACCGCCCCCAAGTTGACCGAAGGAGCACCATGACCTCCCGAGCGAGCACGTACACGTGGCAAGGTCTCGCTCTCCTGCGCGCCAGCACCCTGCCGGGCGCGGCCGACGTACCCCGCACACTGGACCTCGACGACCCGACCAGCACTCGTCTCTGGTTGGAGCGCGTCTGGGGGCGGCCCGGGGTCCACCACGCGCTGAGCCTCGCATCCCCTGGGCTGAGCAACGCGGTTCGCACGCTGATCGGCGACCCGACCCGCAGCGCGAGAGATGTCCGGCGGGCCGCCTCGTCCACCGTCGCCTACCTCCTGCGCTGGCAGCACCGGTCCACACCGCTCGGTTTGTTCTCCGGCGTCGCCCCGGCCACAGTCGGCCCACAAGTCGGCGCACAGTGGCGGGACAAGCACCCAATGACGGTCCGGACCGACGGCGAGTGGATCGCCGCCGTGATCAAGCGCCTTCACCGCAGTCCGGGCCTCCTGCAACGTCTTCCGCTGCTCGCCAACGACGTAGCCCACGTACGAGGAGGCCGTCTCGTCGCCCCGGGGCCGCCCTCCCTCGCCTTCGACCACACGCTCGGCCCGATCGAGATATCCATCCGTAACAGGCCACCGGTCGCCGCCACCATGGAAGCCGCCCGCACCCCGATCCCCTACCGAGACCTGCACGCACGTCTGCGCACCCAGTTCCCGAGGGCACCGAGTGAGCAGGTCCACACCCTGCTCACCGAACTCGTCGACCAGCAGTTCCTGTTGACCTCTCTGCCGGCGCCGATGACCACGACCGACGCCCTCGACCACTTGTGTCGCGCACTGGACGACGTGCACGCGGACGAAGTGCCCGACGTCCAGGAGACCGTACAAGCCCTTCGTGCGATCCGCGAGGACCTGTCCGGACGTCAGCCGACCCTCACCACAGACGGCCTGGACGTCATCGCCTCCCGCATGACAGCCGTCACCGACGTCACGGACCGGCCCCTGCACGTCGACACGGCCCTCGACTGCGACGTGCAGATCCCACCCGCCGTGATCGACGAAGTCACGGCAGCCGTCACCGCCGCCTACCGAACCACCCCGCAGCCCTACGGGCGCTGGGCCTGGCTCGACTACCACAACCGCTTCCGCGACCGTTACGGCCCGGGCGCCGTGGTACCGGTGCCGGACCTGGTCGCTGACAGCGGCCTCGGCCTGCCGACGGGCTACGACGGTGTGACACGCGAGAGTGTTCCGAAGGCCCACACCGCACGCGACGACGTGCTGCTCGCCTTGGTGCAGCAGGCCCTCATGAACGGTCGGGGCGAGCTGCTGCTCACCAAGGAGACGGTCGCCACTCTGGAGGCCGCAGCCGGCAGCGACGAGCGGATACTGGCTCCCCGCGTGGAGGCAGGCTTCGAGATCCACGCCCCCAGCGGCGCCGCCCTCGCACGCGGCGACTTCCGGGCGGTGCTCACCGCGATGCCGCGGCCGGCCAGCAGCCTGGCGGGGCGATTCGCCCATGCCCTGCCCTCTGACGCACGCAAGGCACTCGCCGCCACTTACGCGGGCTCCCCGGAAGCGCTCGACGCGCAACTGGTGTTCACGCCCCGGCGGGCCCGCAACACGAACGTGGCCCGCACCCCGCTCCTCCTGCCCCGCGTGCTGGAGATCTCCGGCTGGAAGCACACTGACGGCGGCTCCGGCGTTCCCGGCGAATCGGTCCTCCCCCTCACGGAGATCGGCGTGACGGCCGATGCTCGCACTCTCCGGCTGGTCCACCTTCCCACCGGCCGAACGATCCACCTCCAGGTCGTACACGCCCTCGAAGCCGGCCTCCAAACCCCCGTCCTGGCCCGCTTCCTTGCCGAGGTCAGCACGGCCCGCAGCGCCGTCTACGGTCTCTTCGACTTCGGCGCCGCCTCGCGGTTGCCCTACCTGCCCCGCGTCCGCCACGGCCGCACCGTCCTGCGCCCGGCCCGCTGGCTCCTCAAAGCCACCGACCTCCCCGGCCGCCGGGCCACCGGCGCGCAGTGGGACGCGGCCTTCGACTCGTGGCGGGCGCGGATGGCCGTCCCGGACCAGGTCGCCGTCGTCGACTACGACCAGGTGCTTCCCGTCGACCTGACCCACCCCGTGCACCGCCAACTCGTCCGCACCCAGATCGGCGACGCCCACGAACTGGAGATGCGGGAGACCTCCTGCGGCGATGCCGCCCACGGATGGACCGGCCGCGCCACCGAGTTCTGGATCTCCCTCGCCCTGCCGCAGGCCCCGGCGCCCCGCCTGCCCGCCCCCGTGCGAACCGTCGCCCCCAGCGACCGCCAACTGCCCGGCGGCAACGCGCTCCACGCCCGCATCCACGCCGACCCCCTGCGCTTCGCGGACATCCTCACCCGCCACCTTTCACGCCTTCTCACCACGCTCGACGATCGTGCCCCGACATGGTGGTTCAGCCGCCGCCGCGAACTCTCCCACGCCGACGCCGACCAGCAGCTCACCCTCACCCTGCACCCGAGGCCCGGCACCCACGCCGAGGTCCTGGAAGTCTTCAACGCCTGGGCCGCAGAGCTCTACTCCCTCGGCCTGTCGTCGGGGTTCGCCCTCGTCCCCTACCAGCCCCAGACCGGACGGTGGGGCTACGACGAGGCGATGGACGCCGCGCACCGGCTGTTCGCCGAGGACTCCACCGCCACCCTCGCGCAACTCACCTTCGCCGACCGCAACCGCCTCTCACCGCAGGCCCTCGCCGCAGCGAGCGCCTTCCACCTCGCCAGTCGGCTCGCCCCCTGCCCTGACGACGGCTTCCAGCGCCTCGTCGCCGACCTGCCCCGCTCCACCGGCCCCCTCGATCGGAAGGTACGCGACCAGGCCCTCCACCTGGCCGACTCCGCGGCAGGGCCCCTCGCCGATCTTCCCGGCGGGGAGCGGGTCGTTGCCGCCTGGCAGTCACGCGCTGACGCCGCCGATGCCTACCGCCATGCCCTGGCCGGGCAACGGGACCCGTTCACCGCCGCGCGGTCCCTGATCCACCAGCACCACCTGCGGGCCGTGAATACCGACCCCATGAGCGAAGCGGTCACCGTACGACTGGTGCGGGCGGCGGCACTGCGCAACTTGAGGACGACACGATGACGGCTCCCGCCTCCACCACCGTCTCTGCGGCGGACCTGCTGCAGCAGTTCACCGCCTTGGTGAACGAGGCAAGGCCGCAGCCGCCCAAACCCCCCGACGCGGGACAGTCACTCGCCGTCGGCGCCGCCGGAACAGCTCTGTTGTTCGTCGAAAGGGCCTGGCACGACCAACCGTGGCGCCCAGCCCACCGTTTGATCGCCGAAGCCACCGCTGGAGAGGTCAACGCCGGCGACACCGGCGGCCTGTTCCTCGGTGCCACAGCCGTCGCCTTCCTCCTGAGCGCAACCCCACACGACAGAGAGCACCTCTACGCCGACGCCCGCGCCACCCTCCACAGGCAGGTCACCGCGCTCGCCCACCGTCGTGCCGACGCGGCCGACCAACGGCTCCGCGCCGGCGAGCCCCTGGCCTTCGCCGACTACGACCTCTTCTACGGCCTCACCGGCATCGGCGCCTACCTCCTACGCACCGACCCGGGCAGCAGTGCTCTCGGCCGCGTACTCGCCTACCTGGTCGCCCTCACCCGACCCCGAACTCTCAACGGCTCCGACCTGCCCGGCTGGTGGGTCCATCACGACCCGCTCCGCGCCCACAGCGACCACTTCCCCGGGGGCCACGCCAACCTCGGCACCGCCCACGGCATCACCGGCCCGCTCCTCCTCCTGGCAAAGGCCCTCCGCACCGGCATCAAGGTCGAAGGCCACCGCACCGCGATACGCATCATCTGCGACTTCCTCGACACCTGGCGCCAGGACGCACCCGAGGGCCCTTGGTGGCCCACGTACCTTTCGTACGAGGACGTGCAGCGCCGTCGCCCAGGGCAGGACCGTCCTGGGCGGCCGAGTTGGTGCTACGGCACCACCGGCATCGCCCGCGCCGGACAACTCGCCGGGATCTCGCTCGGCGACACCACCCGCCAAGCCCTTTACGAGGACGCCCTCTACCGGGCGTTGACCGCCCCGGCACAGCTCCGAGTCGTCGTTGACGCGGGCCTCTGCCACGGCTGGGCGGGCATCTACCAAACCGTCGTACGCGCCACCGACGACTCCAACGACCCCCGCCTACCTGGCCTGCGCCACCAACTCGCCGTGGCCCTCATCACTCATGCTCGCCCGAACACTGCCAAGGGCAGAGGGCTTCTGGAAGGCGCTGCAGGCACGGCCCTTGCCCTCTCCACCCTCGCCCACAGCAAGCCCCCGGACAACGGATGGGACGCATGCCTGCTGATCAACTGAGCGCCGCAGCCACGAGCGTCATCGAAGGAGCCGTCCGCGAAGTCCTCGCCGGAAACGCGGTGGACGAGGTCGCCCTGCACCACAGCCTCACGCCCGACCACCTCTGCGACGCTGTATCCCTCTTCGCGGCAGCCGGCCGCGAAGCCCTGGTGCAGCACGCTGCCGAGGGCAAGTGGTGGCAGATCAACCTCGCCTTCACCGAACCCTCTACTGGCGACCGCGCCTTCACCACCCATCTTCTCCCCCTACTGCGAGCCACCGACATCGACAGCTGGTGGTTCATGCGCAAACAGCCCGGCTACCGCGTGCGTGTCCTGGCCAGCCCCTCAGCGAAAGCGAAGGCGAAGGCTGCCCTGAACCAACTCGTCGCCGACGGACACATCCGGGAGTGTCAGACCGTCGTCTACGAGCCTGAAACCGCTGCCTTCGGCGGTGAGACGAGCATGCAGATCGCCCACCACCTCTTCGCGACCGACAGCCTCCAGATCCAGCAGTTCGGCGCCCAAGACACCCGCCTGCCCACCGGGCTCCGCGAGCTGTCCGTCCTCCTTTGCACGACCATGATGCGCAGCGCCGGCCTGGAGTGGTACGAGACCGGCGACGTCTGGAACCGCGTCATCACCGCCGAACACCGCGCCGACTTCACCGGCCTGGCGCCGGATGCCCTAACCAACCGTGTACAGCAGATCCGCACGCTGCTCTTGGCCGACACCAGTGCCCTCTTCGCACGCGGCGGCCCGCTCGGACAGTTCGAAGAATGGGCGACAGCCTTTCAAAACGCTGGCCGCAGCCTGCGCGAGGCGGCCGACCACGGAACACTCGGCCGCGGCCTCCGCCACATCCTCAGCCTCCACGTGATCTTCCACTGGAACCGCCTCGGCCTCTCCCTCCGTGCACAGAGTCACCTCGCCTCAGCAGCTCGAAGTGCGATCTTCGAGCGAAACCAGGCAAACGCCCTACGGGCCGACGACCGTACCGAGTAACAACAAGAGCGTTGCGGCAACGCGCAAAATACACTGGCCAGCACACTCACAGCCTGCATCGATGTCAGCCTGCCCACGCGAATCCATCCCCGCGGGTGCAGGGAGCAGTGGGCCGTCGGGCCCAAGTACTTCATCGCGTAGGGTCCATCCCCGCAGGCGCGAGGAGCGGGGCGCCGCCATCGTCGCCTGCTCCGGCCTCGCGGGTCCATCCCCGCGGGCGCGGGGAGCAGCTGGTGGTGGGGCACGGGCTCGTGACGCACGCGGGTCCATCCCCGCGGGCGCGGGGAGCAGGGGCGCCGCTCCCACGAGGTCGTCATCTCCTCGGGTCCATTCCCGCGGGCGCGGGGAGCAGACCTGACCGCCGATCGTCTCGGGCTGGGTACTGGGTCCATCCCCGCGGGCGCGGGGAGCAGTGGGGGCGACACCCCGCGTGGCGGGGACAGCGTGGGTCCATCCCCGCGGGCGCGGGGAGCAGGGGTCCGGCAAGTCCCGACTGGCCGCAGCCCTGGGTCCATCCCCGCGGGCGCGGGGAGCAGGACGTCGAGGCGCTGGACGGGCAGTACGCCCCGGGTCCATCCCCGCGGGCGCGGGGAGCAGGGAACGAGGACGCCGTCGGCGACTGCGATGACGGGTCCATCCCCGCGGGCGCGGGGAGCAGGCTGACGCTGGCCGGGGGTGCGTCGTGACGTGGGGTCCATCCCTGCGGGCGCGGGGAGCAGACGTCGATCTGCCGGTAGTGCCACGGGGTGGGGGGTCCATCCCCGCGGGCGCGGGGAGCAGATGTCGCTGGTCGACGACGACGGCCAGCGCCTGGGTCCATCCCCGCGGGCGCGGGGAGCAGGTCTCCGGCACGGCGGACGGCACCCTCCACGCGGGTCCATCCCCGCGGGCGCGGGGAGCAGCCGATGTTCCACATCACCTCGCCCGAGTACCCGGGTCCATCCCCGCGGGCGCGGGGAGCAGGCCCCGGTGTGGAACTGGCCGGTCACCGACCTGGGTCCATCCCCGCGGGCGCGGGGAGCAGCCGGCTTGGGCGGGCGGGGTGGTCCTGGTGGCGGGTCCATCCCCGCGGGCGCGGGGAGCAGGCCGGTCCCGCTCGATCACCATCGGCCCGCGCTGGGGTCCATCCCCGCGGGCGCGGGGAGCAGTCGGACCGACGTCTGATCCTCACGGCGCTGGTGGGTCCATCCCCGCGGGCGCGGGGAGCAGGGCCTGGTGGTGTGGATCGTCAAGCGTGTGTGGGGTCCATCCCCGCGGGCGCGGGGAGCAGCCGTCGGCCTCGAAACTGGGGTTGGCCACGAGGGGTCCATCCCCGCGGGCGCGGGGAGCAGGGAAGCCCTTGGCTGTGATCGCTGGGGTAGCAAGGTCCATCCCCGCGGGCGCGGGGAGCAGAGGGTTATCCGGAATACCGCACGTACGGTAGCGGGTCCATCCCCGCGGGCGCGGGGAGCAGTCCTCGAGCACAGCGAGCGTCACGGGGGCGTCGGGTCCATCCCCGCGGGCGCGGGGAGCAGGCGTCCAGCCAGTCGTCCTCGCGGCTCGACGGGGGTCCATCCCCGCGGGCGCGGGGAGCAGGCCGCCCAGAAGGGCTGACCCATGGGCCGCAAGGGTCCATCCCCGCGGGCGCGGGGAGCAGTCCCGGACCTGGCCGGTTCCGCCGCGGAGGTAGGGTCCATCCCCGCTGGCGCGGGGAGCAGCGGATCACCCGTGTGATCTTGTCGCGGACCCGGGGTCCATCCCCGCGGGCGCGGGGAGCAGACCGAGCAGCACCTGACCGCCGAGGCCCGGGTGGGTCCATCCCCGCGGGCGCGGGGAGCAGATGCGAACGACGGCCTTCCGAACGGTCTCGTGGGGTCCATCCCCGCGGGCGCGGGGAGCAGCTCGGCATGCTCGTCGTGCCGCGGATCATCTCGGGTCCATCCCCGCGGGCGCGGGGAGCAGCTGGGACGCCGCGGCCTTGGCCTGGGCCTCGCGGGTCCATCCCCGCGGGGGCGGGGAGCAGCACGCGCCCCTCTCCCGCGAGCCGGTCGAGGAGGGTCCATCCCCGCGGGCGCGGGGAGCAGTCACCAATGACCACGGTGTGGGAGTTGCTGCCGGGTCCATCCCCGCGGGCGCGGGGAGCAGATGTCGTGCTGCGCGCCCGCCCGGTACATGGCGGGTCCATCCCCGCGGGCGCGGGGAGCAGCCACAGGGCGTGGGCGCCGACGGCGGCGGGGAGGGTCCATCCCCGCGGGCGCGGGGAGCAGGCACACCGCCACCCTGATCATCGGCGCGGCCGGGGTCCATCCCCGCGGGCGCGGGGAGCAGTGGCGGGGCCGGGTGGTGAGACACCCGGCCCCGGGTCCATCCCCGCGGGCGCGGGGAGCAGCCCCGGACGCCGCTTCCGGCGTTCCGGGAAGCGGGTCCATCCCCGCGGGCGCGGGGAGCAGCTCCCCTCCGAAAGGCAAGTGAACATGATCCAGGGTCCATCCCCGCGGGCGCGGGGAGCAGCAACCCCTGGAACGTTCCGCGGATCACGATGTCGGGTCCATCCCCGCGGGCGCGGGGAGCAGTCCACGGCGGACCGCACGGTCCGCCGTGGCCCAGGGTCCATCCCCGCGGGCGCGGGGAGCAGACACGGCCGGGTCCGTCGACCGGTGGTCGGGAGGGTCCATCCCCGCGGGCGCGGGGAGCAGAGCTCCTGAACGAAGTTGGCCCGTGGGGGGTGGGGTCCATCCCCGCGGGCGCGGGGAGCAGGCGGGGGCTGAGCGGCGGCGCCGCCGGGGGCTGGGTCCATCCCCGCGGGCGCGGGGAGCAGCCTCCGGGTTCCTCTCCGGCGTCCCTCATACTGGGTCCATCCCCGCGGGCGCGGGGAGCAGTCCGGAGCGACGAATCCGATGTGAAACTTCTGGGGTCCATCCCCGCGGGCGCGGGGAGCAGTCTGACTGACCTGCGGGTTTCCTAGAGGGCCAAGCTGCCCTGAACCAACTTCAGAGAAAGCGACATTTAGGGCATCGAATGGACGAGAGGTGCCGTCGACTCCCCACCGCACAGCGTACGGCCGCGCGAAGTCTTACCGCTCTCGGCCACCACGCAAAGCAGCAAACGTGCCGGCTCGACTCAGCGGCTCCACGACTGCAACCCGTAAGCATCGCGCCGAACCACTTCCAGGGACGCGACCCGACGAACTCCAGACCTGGCCCTGGGCTTGCTCCGCTTTGACAGACAGCTTCTGTGCGCTGGTCAGGCTGCGAGAGTGGTCTCGTAGTCGGCGGGACTGCGGTATCCGAGGCTGCTGTGCAGACGGTACAAGTTGTACCAGCTCTCGATCCATTCGAAGATCGCAGTGTGGGCGGCTGCTCTGGTGGGCCAGGATTGCCGGCTGAGCAGTTCGTTCTTCAACGTCGAGAAGAACGACTCCGCCAGGGCGTTGTCCCAGCACTGTCCGGTGCGCCCTACGGACAGGCGGACGTTCAACTGTCCTGCGAGTGAGGCGAGTTCGCGGCTGGTGTATTGACAGCCGCGGTCGGAGTGGAAGACCACGTGCTGGGTCGGTCGGCGGGTGCGGCAGGCGGTGGTGAGGGCGTCGGCGACCAGGCTCGTGCGCAGGTGGTCGGCGGTGGCCCAGCCGACGACGCGGCGGGTGGCGATGTCGATGACGGTGGCCAGGTAGAGCCAGCCCTCGTCGGTGGGGATGTAGGTGATGTCGCCGCACCAGAGCGTGTCAGCGCCGGCAGGGTTCGGCTGGAAGTCTCGTAGTACCAGGTCTGGGCGGATGGCCGCCTTGGGGTCCGGGATGGTGGTGCGCTGGCGGCGTCGGCGTGTGATCCCGGTCAGATCCGCCTGCTGCATCAGTCTGGCGACCCGCCGACGCCCGCAGACAGTGCCATCGCGGTTGAGGGCGGCCTTCACGCGCGGGGAGCCGTAGGTGCCTCGGGAGCGAGCGTGGACCGCACGGATCTTCTCGGTCAGCTCAGCATCGTCACAGGTGCGGGCGCTGGGGCCTGAACGGCGGGCGTAGTAGGCGGCACGGGAGACCTTCAGCAGCTCACATGCGCGTGTGACACTGTGGCCTGCCTGCTCCTCCGCCTCGATGAACGAGTGGACGTTCACCGGGTCTCCTTCGCGAAGAAAGCCGTGGCTCGCTTGAGGACCTCCACGTCCTCGCGCAGACGGCGGTTCTCCCGCCGCAACGCGGCCAACTCGTCACGTTCGTTGCCGGTCAAGCCATCCCGCTCGCCGGCATCGACTTCTGCTTGCCGGACCCAGTCACGCACCCGGGTCTCGACCAGGTCGAAGTCCGTGGCGACCTGGCCGATCGAGCGGTCGCCACGGCGACACAGCTCAACGATCTCGGCCTTGAACTCCGGCGTGAACGAGCGGCGAGCGCGACGAGGCTTCTTCCCCATGCTCTCCATGATGGACATCCTCCCGGGGACGAACCCCTGATCTCGAATGTCCGCCAAACCGGAGCAAGCTCACCTTGCGGGGTGGTCCGGATCGGGTATAGGCGAATGGTGGGTGGTCCAGTCGTTGCGGGCGGTGATGAGTTCGGGGAGGACGGTGTTCTCGAAGTAGTCGGCCTGGGTGCGGATCTGGGTGGCGAAGCGGGTGAGGTCGGTGGGGGTGAGGCCCTCGAAGTCCCACTCCTCGACGATCGTGAGGCTCGCGGTGGGGACCCGTTCGTGCGGGTGTGGGGCGTAGGGGTGGCAGGCGATCTGAGCAGCGAACATCATGCTGGTCGAGTCGCGGACGCGGGTGCCGTTGATGTCGGTGTCGAGGATGGCGGGCGGAAGGACCGGGTCGACGGGCAGCATCGTGTAGTGGGCGTAGCCGCGCAGGTGGTCGATGGCCTGGGCGAGCGTCATGCCGGTGTCGCTGGGGTTGTCCATGGACCAGTCGGGCTGCGTGCCGGTCAGGGTGATGCCCTCAACCGTGGTGACCGTCCAGGTGCACGGCGCGTGTTCCGCCGGTGGCGGCGTCATGGTCGAGTCCGGTTCGGGGGGCCGTGTCGTGGTGGGGTTGGTGAGCAGGGTCGTGGGGCTCATGGGCGGCGGCTCCTGGGCGCGGTGGCGTTGGTTGGTCAGCGGGTGCTGGTGCGCAGGGTGTGGAGGTGTTCGATGGTCTGGGCGGGGGTGAGGGCGAGGTCGCGCACCTGGTCGTACTGCTGGCTGAGCTCTTCGATGTCGTCGGGGTCGTCGGTGATCTGGTCGGTGAGGGTGCCGTGCACGTACGCGAGGGTGGTGCCGACGCGGAAGGACAGCAGCTGGAGGGGGCCGCGTAGGTCGTGGGGGCCGGAGTGCAGGGGGAGGAGTTGGAGGGTGACCGCGGGCTCGTGGGCCGTGGCGATGAGGTGGTCGAGTTGGCCGTCCCAGGTGGCCTGGTTGCGGGCGCCGCGGTGGAGGACGAGTTCGTCGAGGACGGCCCGGTAGCGGACCGGATGGGGTGTGGTCTCGGTGAGGCGGGCTTGGCGTTCGCGGAGCACGTTGAGCTGCGCGGCCAACACCTCCGGTGACTGCGGGTGGGTGGTGGCGAGTTGCTCCTCGGCGTACGCGGGGGTTTGGAGCAGGGCGGGGACGGTGGTGAGGGCGTATGCGCGGATGCTGGTCGCGGTCTCTTCCAGGGCGGTGAGTCCCCCGGCCGCGCGTTTCGCTTCGCGCTTGGCCAGCAACCACAGTCCCGCGAGCAGTTCCCCGGTACCGTAGAAGCGGTCCAAGGTCTCGGCGACGAGCATGTTGCCCAGCCGCCCACCGGTCTCCAGGCGGTGGAGATAGGACTGCTCGTAGTGGCACCGGTCGGCCAGCTCGACCAAGGAGAGGCCGGCCTTCGCGCGCAGGAACGCGAGGTGGTGGGCGTACAGGGCACGGGCGCTCACCTGCCCGGAGGCGATCGCAACCCGGAAGGCCGCGAGCCGATCAGCGCTGGTCGTCACGGGGTCCACGACGGGCGTGGTGTCGGTAGTCACAGGCGGGCCCCCGTACCGGAGGTGTGGTGGGCGGTCCACTCGGTGCGGATCGTGTTGAGCTGGGGGATGACGACGCTGTCGAGTCGGTCGGCCACCGCGCGCAGGCCCGCGACCAGGTCCGCCACTCCCGTCGGGTCGAGGTCGGTCATCCAGTACTCCCCGGCGACCCGTACCGTGACAACCGGGAGGGCCAGTTCGGGAGCCGGGGCGTAGGGCGCGCAGGTGATGCTGGAGGACATGACCTCCAACTCCTCGGGGGCGTCGCTGGAGTTGCCGGGCGAGTACGCGCGCAGGACCTGCCCGGGGAACTCCCTGTAGTGGCAGACGTCCGCAAGCCGCGCGGCCAACTCCTCCGCTGGCACCTCCTGTTCGCTGGGGTCCTCGGTGGCCCAGGGCGGCAGGTGCCCGGAGACCTGCTCTCCGGTGGTCGTGGTGAGCAGCCACTGCCGCAACGAGCGGGCAGTGCCGTCGGACTCGGGGGCAGGTAAGGCAGTGGGCGAAGGGACCGCGGGGTTCATCGTGCGGGGTTCCTGTTCGTGGTGGGGCGGTGGAATCGGGTGGCGGCGTCGAGCACGCGTCCGTCGGGCGGCCGGTCCTGCTCGGCAAGGAGCGGACCGAAGAGCGCGACGAGAGCGGGCGGCAGGACCGGGTCGGCCAACTCCCAGCTATGGGCACCGGGATGCCCGGCGAACTCGCTGCACGCCTCACCACCGTCCTCCGTGGCGACCGGGCAGTCGGGAAGCAGGAGGGCGAGGCAAGGCTCGACGCCGTCACGCCAGGCCGCCCAGACGGTGCCGGTGCCCGGACCGCGCAGATTCAGCACCACACCGTGGTGGACCGGCCCGCGGTGGCCCTGGAGCGTGCAGACCAGCAGCGTGCCAACGTCGTCGGGGCTGTACACCAAGCCGTCCCAGGCCGGAGGCACGCTGTTGGCCATGCCCAGGACCGCGGTGACGAGGTCGGGCGGCATGAAGATCCGCCGGCCGCAGGCGAAGCCGCGCGGGTGACGGCTGGGCATCCGAATCGACTCCTTCGTCGCATCGCTGCATACAGGGGTTGGGTGGGGCCTGTTCAGGCCACGGGCTGGTGCCGTGAGTCCGTCACGCCCGCGGGGAACGGTGGGGGCATGGATGCCTGCTTGACTCGGCGTGACCAGAGCGGGATAGGTCCACGCTCACGGGGACGGGAGTTCGTCCAGCGGACTTGGGCGATCCGCGGGTAGGCCGCTGGAGCGGAGGGGGAGCGACGGCGGGTGTGCGTCGTGCGCTGTGGGGGATCGATGCAGCGGCACCCGCCACGTGAGCCGTCGCAGCTTGTACAGCGATCTGGGAAACGTCCGGTTCAGGCGGAACCGATGCGCGGCGCGGTCGTCGCGAAAGCCGGCGCCCCACTTCCCCCGTTCACCGGTACCGGTCCGCCCGGCGGCATGAGCAGTCGTGGGCACCCCGGCTTCGAGACGCAGAGCGGCCCAAACGACCTTCCCAGGACCGCGCGTGGCGGGGTGGAATCCCCACGCGCCGTTGCTGAGACCGTTGATCATGTGCAGGCCCCTGCCGGTCTCGGAGTCGGCGGACAGCGGACGCAGGACGGGCCGGTGCGCGCTCTCGTCGTACATGGAGATGTACAAACGGCTGTTGACGACCCACAGGGTCAATTCGCACCGCGGCTGCCGCGGTTGTCCGCAGCCGACGGAGGGCGACCGCGTGGTGAGGCCCGCGTGACGTACGGCGTTGGAAGCCAGTTCGGCGACGATGGTGAGTGCGTCGTACGCAGCGTCCCCCCGCACGTCCCACTCCCGTAAGACAGCCCTGGCATGTTCCCTGGACCAGCGAACCGCCGACTGTTCGCACGCCAGGTCCAGCACACTGTGAAAGCGCAAGCTGGGGGCCACAGTCACACCTTTCGCGGACGTCTCGGGCGCCCCCGACCGACGGATCGACCGGGACAACGCCGCTTTCCGTAATCAGTCAACGACGGAAACGACATGCGAAAGTGCACAAGAAGTGCACAAGCCCACAGCGGGGTAAGGATGGTGGGTGACCATGGCAGGGAAGGAAAGCGATCAGAGAGACACAGGCGATATGGGATCAGTCATCGCAGTTCCCGGGCCCGGCGCGAACGTGTCCCGACTCCGGAAGGAACGGGGTTGGGGGCAGGCACGGCTGGCAGCCGCAGCAGGGGTGTCCACGTCCCAGCTCGGCAAGATCGAGCGCGGAGAGCGCACCCTGACCCAAGGCGTCGCGGCCTCCCTCGCACGCGCGATGAGCCTGTCACTCGAAGAGGTACTCGGCACGACGCCGGTCCCCCTCGACGCCGCCGGCTCCGTCAGGGCCCTCAACAGCGCGGTGCGCAGGTTCGACCTGCCCCGCGAGCCCGAGATGACCGAAGACGAGATCGCGGCGGCCCTGGCCTCCATGGGCGAAGCGCGCAACAGCGCCGACCTGGACCAAGTCCTCGTCGATCTCCCGAGGCTGGTCGCCGGGGCGCAGGACCACGCGCATGCGATGGGCACGCCGGAAGCTTGTGCCTTGGTCGTGGAGGCGTACTCCACCGTGTACTGGCTGGCGGCCCGGCATCGCTGGATGACGCTGGCCGATCTCGCTGTCACGAAGCAGAAGCTGGCGGCGCAGCAGTCCGACCCGGTCACCGCGGCTTTGGCTGCCCGGGACGAAGCCGGCGTCTACCTGAACCACGGCGAGTTCGACGACGGGCTGGCGGTCGTGGACCGCGCGATCACCCAAGCGGAGGGGAGCACTACGGGGCCGGGCCGCTCCTACGCCCTGGGAATCCTCCACCTGCGCGGACTGACGCTGGCCGGCCGCCTCCAGGACAAGAGGACCGCCGACCAGCACATCACCCGCGCCTGGGCCATGGCGGAGGGCTTCACCGAGGACGTCGAGCGCTGCGGCATCCAGTTCGGGCCGGAGAACACCGCCGTCCACGTGATCGCCACCAGCGGCGACCTACGACGTCACGCGGACGCCATCAGCACCATGGAAGACCTCGTACGCGACGGGACCTCCCTCCCGGCCACCCGGACTAGCCCCCTCCACATGAACACCGCCCGCTCCAGGCTCGCCCTGGGCGACCGCGAGGGCGCGCTGGCAGACCTGGAGCAGGCTTGGGCCCTCGCACCCCAGATGGCGAAGGTCCACCCCACCTCCCAGGAAGTCCTCCGCGTCCTTACCTCCGCCCACAAGCGGAGCAACCCGAGGATCGTGAAACTGGCGAAGAAGGCACACATCCAGTTCTGATCCCGCACAACAGCAAAGCCGTCCGAAGGACTGCTCGACGTGCAGTCCCGGCTCAGACGACGCCGAAGAAGCACTCGCCTCCACCCACGCGAAGCAGCGCGCACTCCTCCAACTCGACCTCGCACAAGCACGTTTGGCGTCCGGCCGGACCACTGGCGCATTCGCCCTCGCAACCCGGGCGTTGGAGACAGGCGTGCGCTACCGTTCCGGTCGGATCGTGGAGAGGGCCCGAGCCGTACGCCGCTCCCACACCTCGTCCACCCCGCCGAAGGTCGTCAGGGACTTCGACGAACGACTCCACGGCGTCTACCTCTGATCAGCGACGAACGTAAGGGCAGGTTAACGTGCGATTGGGCATCACCGGCCACCGCGGGCTGCCGGACCATGCGGCGCGGCTCGTCCGGGCCGCACTCACCACGGTGATCGAGCAGTACCCGCCGACCGACCTGATCGGGGTCAGCTGCATCGCCGACGGCCCCGACGCGTGGTTCGCGGAAGCGGTCCTCGACCACGGCGGGCAGATCGAAGTCGTCATCCCGGCCGAGGAGTACCGCGAGAACCTCCCCGAGTCCCATCACTCCACCTACGACGCGCTTCTCCGGCGAGCCTGCGAAGTCCACGTCACCGGGCTCAAGGAGTCCACCTCCGAAGCCCACCAGGCCGGCAGCGAAATCCTCGTCGGCGTCGTCGACCTCCTCCTGGCCGTCTGGGACGGCCAACCCGCCCGCGGCTACGGGGGCACCGCCGACGTCGTCGCCTACGCGAAACGCACCGGCGTGCCCTACTCCGTCATCTGGCCCGACGGCGCCACCCGAGACTGACGCCAACCGAACGCGATGCGGGCAGCAGCTGAGTCGTACGCGAGGAGAACCGTGAACCTGCTCCCCACCCTGACCACCACCGACGTCCAACAGCAGGCACCGCGCGTCGCCGTCCTCCCCGTCGGTTCCTACGAACAACACGGCTCCCACCTGCCGCTCGTCACGGACACCGCCATCGCCTGCGTCCTCGTCCGGGAGATCGCCGCCGTCTACCCCGTCCTGCCGCTCCCACCGGTCACCATCGCGTGCAGCCACGAACACGGCACCTGGCCCGGCACCGTCAGCATCAGCGCCCGCACCCTCCACGCCGTGATCACCGACATCGCCCAATCCCTCGAAGCATCCGGCATCCGCAAACTCGTCGTGGTCAACGGCCACGGCGGCAACTACGTGCTCTCCAACGTCGTCCAGGAAGCCAACCTCACCGAACCCCGCATGACGCTCTTCCCCACCGCGGCCGAATGGACCCGCGCCCGCGAGCACGCCGGCCTGGCCACCAACTCCCACGACGGCATGCACGCCGGGGAGATAGAGACCTCGATCCTCCTGCACGCCGAACCCGACCTCGTCCGCCCCGGCTACGAAACCGCCGACCACGCCGCCCCCGACCGCCCCTTCCTCCTCACCCACGGCATGCGCGCCTACACCGACACCGGCGTCATCGGCTTCCCCTCCCACGCCACAGCAGCCAAGGGCAAAGCCGTCCTGACCAGCCTCACCCACGACTTCGAAACCCACCTCCACGCCCTGGGCGAACCCGGACCCGTCGAGGACTGACAGTGAGCTGGCTGGGCGGATGCCCCCTGCGTGGGCGCTAAGGGCCGTCCCATAAATGATCTTCGAGTCGTTTCGGGTAGGGCGGGCTGTCGGCCGCGGTCGAGCGGCGGAACGGTGCGCCGCACTCGTCGACGAACAGCAGCCCGTACAGTTCCTTCGCCGCGAACCATTCCAGGTGCCGCAGCCCGTCCACGGCGAGGAAGCCTGGCAGCATCACGGCGTGCCTCCCGGCCCGGAGGCTCCGGGTCACCCACCAAACGGCGACCCAAGGTGCGTTCGGGCGCCGCGCGGCTAAGTCGCCGGCGGAAGCCGGGCAGGACGTGCAGCCGCAGAGGCGCAGGTACAACTCCTCGGTGGTCGGGGTGTCTTTTGCTCAGCTCCGTCTTCTCCACGGGGCCGCGTCCGGTTCGTAGTCCAGCCTTCTGGGCCGAGCCCGAGCATGTGGAGCCATGGAAGCCGTGCATGACCCCGCGTACGGCGTCGGCCACGCCAGATCGCAGGAGCGGCGACAACGCGGAACGTCGGCGATTCGGTCGACGGTGAGCGGCTCCCGCACGGCGTCATTGGAACAACGAGCCGCACGCTGATCCACGACAGCGACCCCCGGGCCACCCGGAAGCGCTGCGCTCCGGAGTCGGATGGGACACCTCGTACAGAGCCAATCCGCACCAGCTGCGTGGATGTATCAGCGCATCACGCTGATCACAGCGCAAGCAACGCCAACCGCGGCGATCCAGACCTGCCACCAGGCTGGCTGCCGCCACCACTCTGCGCCGCGTTCCTCATCGTCCTCTTGCACAGACAGCCTCACAAATTCCGCTCGGACGCCCCTGGCGGGCGTCTGCACTGGTAACGCTTCACCCCAGATGAAGTAACGAACTACTGAAAGGCTCCCAGCTTCCTCCGTGACTGTTGCTGGCCAGGCAAGGCAGCCTTGCCGTGCCCCAGGCCCACAGGCAGAGCAAACTGCAATGGCCGTCATCACATGCATGGGCGCGTTTTAGCATCGCAACACAGCCGAAGAGGCAGTGGCCGGATGCCCTCACCCTGAACCGGTCGTGGGCTGTCCGCGTGAGCGGAATGTGCCGCAGGCCGGATGGAGCACCTGACGCGGGGGCGAGCCCATCCCCGCGAGCGCGGGGAGCAGGGTTGCTTGGGCTAGTTCGGCGCCTTGCAGTAGGGCTCATCCCCGCGAGCGCGGGGAGCAGTGCGCCGTAGACCCGCCGTCCTTGAACGCCTCTGGTCCATCTTCTGTGGGCGCGGAGAGCAGGCAGTAACCACGCCATGGTAGGCGGATTCGTAGGGTCCATCCCCGCGGGCGCGGGGAGCGGAAGCTCTTCTTCGCGTCCGCGGCGATGCTGCGGGGTCCATCCCCGCGGGCGCGGGGAGCGGAAGCTCTTCTTCGCGTCCGCGGCGATGCTGCGGGGTCCATCCCCGCGGGCGCGGGGAGCGGTGGCACACGTAACGGCTCGTGTTGGTGACTGTGGGTCCATCCCCGCGGGCGCGGGGAGCGGCTGGCCCAGGCCGGTGTCGCGCTCGCGGTCGGGGGTCCATCCCCGCGGGCGCGGGGAGCGGTCCGGGAAGCCGGCCTGATTCCAGATGACGTTGGGTCCATCCCCGCGGGCGCGGGGAGCGGCCTGGTCGGCTGGATGATGACGCAGACGCGCCAGGGTCCATCCCCGCGGGCGCGGGGAGCGGATTGCTCTCCCCGTCCGATAGCGGTCAGGCAGGGGTCCATCCCCGCGGGCGCGGGGAGCGGCAGCCAGGCGTCTGGTATCCGATGTATGCCGGGGGTCCATCACCGCGGGCGCGGGGAGCGGTGCAGACTCGAACACCGCACGCTGGAAGGTCCGGGTCCATCCCCGCGGGCGCGGGGAGCGGAGTACGGAAGGCGTCCCAGTAGGCCCCGGCCCGGGTCCATCCCCGCGGGCGCGGGGAGCGGCGGTCGCCGAACAGTTCGATCGCCTTGTAGTTGGGTCCATCCCCGCGGGCGCGGGGAGCGGCCCCGTCGCAGCCCGCACCGCTTCCGTTGATCGGGTCCATCCCCGCGGGCGCGGGGAGCGGCAGACCGACACAATCCCGTGGTTGTACACCGTGGGTCCATCCCCGCGGGCGCGGGGAGCGGGTCCACGTCGACCGCGGCGAACCCGGCACCCTGGGTCCATCCCCGCGGGCGCGGGGAGCGGTGGTTGCATGGGTGGGCCCGCATCTTCGCCGCGGGTCCATCCCCGCGGGCGCGGGGAGCGGCCTGGTAGTCGTCGGTCATCAGAAGATGCCTCGGGTCCATCCCCGCGGGCGCGGGGAGCGGAGCCGCAGCTTGTACGTGCTCGCCGCGTTGGCGGGTCCATCCCCGCGGGCGCGGGGAGCGGCCGAACAGGCTCATCGTCTGCTCCTACTCTCTGGGTCCATCCCCGCGGGCGCGGGGAGCGGTGGCAGGCTCCGCAGACGCCGCCGTTCCAGTCGGGTCCATCCCCGCGGGCGCGGGGAGCGGACACCGCTGATCTTGATGTTGTCGTTCGGGGCGGGTCCATCCCCGCGGGCGCGGGGAGCGGTGGCGGACGATCGCCTCGGTCAAGAAGCGGACGGGTCCATCCCCGCGGGCGCGGGGAGCGGCAGACCGACACAATCCCGTGGTTGTACACCGTGGGTCCATCCCCGCGGGCGCGGGGAGCGGGTCCACGTCGACCGCGGCGAACCCGGCACCCTGGGTCCATCCCCGCGGGCGCGGGGAGCGGCCGTGACCGCCTCCAGGGCGAAGTTGGCGAGGATGTCCATCCCCGCGGGCGCGGGGAGCGGCCCGAATAGGTGACGATGCCCTGTACGACAGCGGGTCCATCCCCGCGGGCGCGGGGAGCGGTGTAGTCCTCAACCATCCCAGGGGGTACACATGGGTCCATCCCCGCGGGCGCGGGGAGCGGCTCGTGAGCGAGCTTCGGGACGCCTGGTCGACGGGTCCATCCCCGCGGGCGCGGGGAGCGGTCGTAGCCGACGTCAAGAACGCTCCCAAACGCGGGTCCATCCCCGCGGGCGCGGGGAGCGGGCCGCGGGCCTGACGGACACCGTGCTGACGGTGGGTCCATCCCCGCGGGCGCGGGGAGCGGGGGTTGATCGTGCACTCGCCGTCGGCGAAGCCGGGTCCATCCCCGCGGGCGCGGGGAGCGGGCGGACAGGACGGGCGACTTGACGATGTGCCCGGGTCCATCCCCGCGGGCGCGGGGAGCGGGCATCAGCCCGGCGCTTCGCGGCCGCGGACGTGGGTCCATCCCCGCGGGCGCGGGGAGCGGCCGCTGTGCTGTGCTACGGGCTTCCCAACCACGGGTCCATCCCCGCGGGCGCGGGGAGCGGCTGGTCCAGCTTCGTCGTCCGGTGCGCGGTCTTGGTCCATCCCCGCGGGCGCGGGGAGCGGCTTGCTGAGCAGCGGAGTCGGGTTCTCGGGGGGGTCCATCCCCGCGGGCGCGGGGAGCGGAAGTTCTGGCATCACGGCGGCCAGAAATTGGTGGGTCCATCCCCGCGGGCGCGGGGAGCGGCAACGCGGCTACGGACGCGCACACGAGACACGGGGTCCATCCCCGCGGGCGCGGGGAGCGGTTCCTGAGCTGCGGTTTTATCAAGGAGCAGCGCTTGTTTCAGCAAGGATGAGGGAAAAGAACATACAAGACAAAAAGCACCTCGCGTGCCCCAGCTTTCCGCATGACAGGTTACGCGGACGCCCTGTGGGCATTCCTGGCGCGGCCACCGAGACTTCGCGCTGCGCGTGATCCCGGGCCGCTGCGCACACCGTCACGGTGGGATCGAGACGAGCACCCGTACGCAGGTGGCACGGTTCAGAGCCCATGGGCGGCAGGCTGGTGGAGTCTCACGGCAGTTGGAAGATCTCGTCGAGCTGCCGCCCCGTCAAGTGGGTTTCTCCCCCGGCGGGTCGGCAATCCGCAGAAGAGCCGCTCCCACAGCCCCTGGCGGTACGGGCTCGCGGAAGCTGCGCCTGACGGCGCGACACTGACCGCTCCATGGAACTACGGCGCGCGATTCCCGAAGCGGCGGCGTTTGGACGCCTTGCTCCAGCCGCTAGAGGGCGACGAGCCATCCGGAGAGGGACGATCCGACTGGCGATCCGCCGGGCGGAGGATGAGGGTGAGGCCCTCGTGGTCGACGGGATGCCACTTGTGGTCGTGAGTGCGGAAGGTGTAGCCCTGCTCGGAGTTGGTGGAATAGGCGAGCAGGGCACGGCCGTTGCCCGCGTACTGGCGGACCTCGTCCCACAGAGCGTCGCGAATTCGGGCGGAGGGATTGCCGAGAAAGACGCCGGGGGAGATCTCCAGGAGCCAGCGGGTGAGGAATCCGCGCAGGCCGACCGGGCAGTGGGTGAGGACGATGATGGTCACCAGATGACGCCGTCCCGCACCAAAGCGTCCTGCGCCCGAAGGTCCTGCACCAGGACACCACCGTGGGCCGAGTCCGTCTCGCCTTCACCGTAGTTGCGGCCGGCAGCCACCTCGTCGCCCCGGTCGGACAGAAGCGTGACGTGGTCACCGTCGTCCGGCAGGGCCGCGCCCACGGGCACGAGCAAGGTCTGGATGTCTCGTACACACCGGTCGAGTAGCCCGGTGGTGTTGATCCGGTCACGCAGTGCCCGCCTGGTACGGGGGCCGATGTCCTCCGGGCCCTCTGCGACGACTTCGAAGGCGACCGGAATGCCGATGTCGGTCTTGTAGAAGTCGGCGACGTCGAGGACGAAGGACAGTTCGTGACCCGAGTGCACGAAGCCGAGCCCGGGACTGCAACCCAGGGCGGCCACCACGGTCTGGGCGATGCCGTACATGCACTGGGCGGCAGCGGTGACCGCCTGGTTGGGTGCGTCGCCACTGCCGAAGTCGCCGGGGGTGAATCGCCGGCCGCGCCACGGGATCCCCGTACGGGCCGACTCCTGCGCGTAGCAGCGCTTGACGCGATCGCCCTCCCGGCCCAGCAGTTGACGCCGCGTACAACCGGCCGGGTCCTCGTCGGGAAAGCGCAGCCGGTACATGGCCCGCGCGACATCCAGCCGGGTCCGCTGGTTGGCCCAAGCCACCGCCTGTGCCTCGACCAGGGCGGAGGACCTGGTCAGCGCCCGGCCGCCGGCGTAGAACCGTACGCCGTTCTCGCCGGCCCAGACCACGACGGCGCCGCTCTCGCCCAGCACCGCCATGGCCTGGTGGGTGATGCGCGTACCGGGTCCAAGGAGCAGTGTGCCGATCGTCGCCGAGGGGATGTGGCGCACGCCGTCGGCGTCCTCGGCAGTGATGGCGTTGGCGTCGCGGTGCACGCGGCAGCGTTCGAGGTAGACGAAGGACAGGCGGTCGCCCACGCGGGTGAGTTGGCGAGGGCTGGTAGCTGGGCGTTTGCCGACGGTCGTCATCGGGTTTGCTCCGCCGGGGCGAGGGTCATGAGCCCGCAGCCGTACGCCTTGGCCTTGCCGAGTCCGGCGGTGAGTGTGCGGCGCAGCGCATCGGGGTCCACCACGCGCAGGCGGCCGTCGAAAGTGACACGGGTCACCTTCACCTTGTGGCTGCGGTCGTCGGTCTCGTTCCTCTTGCCGAAGGCGAGGTCACTGCGGTTGCGGACGACCACCTCGTGCCAGGCTCCGTCGAGGCCGTCCGGCCTGGGCTCGGAGCGCTCCACGACAGTGAAGCCGGCGTCCGTCTGCCGCTTGAGCAGCCAGTCCAACTGGTGCCGCGGGGTGACGTGCGCGGTGCGCTTGGTCGGCTCGGCGGCGTGCCGCCTGATGCTGTGCACAGGGTTGGCGGTGAGCCGGAACGTCCAGGTGTCGTCGATGGCGAGGCGCGAGAGGAAGGGCGCGTACGGCTTCGTCTGCCAGCCGCCCGTCGTCGGCCAACCTGCCTGCTCCACGAGGTGGGTGAGGTCGGGCCGATCGGGACTGACGATGTAGAGCAGAACTTCGCTGCGCGACTGGTGATCCAGGCGCCACAGCACGCGCGGGCCGCCGCCTTGGTGGTCCGGCCTTTCCGCGAAGGATGCCATCACCGCGGCGTGGAGGCTCTGAGGTGAGGTGAGCAGGCGACGGGCGCCGATGCGCGCGGTGTTGATACGGAATCGGGTCAGGAACATCGTCAGTCTTCCAGTAGTCCCATCGGATCGTGCTTCGGCGGTACGAAGTCCCGGCGGGAAGTGCTCGGCGAACCACCCAGCGGATTGGGGACGGTGACGGCACGTGAGTGGACGGCACGCAGGCCGTACCGGCGGTGGTGCGGGTCGAAGCTGAGCGGCCGGTCCCGCACGGCGTCACCGGGACCCTCACCGGTCGGCAGATCGGCGATCACTTCGAGTTCGACGCGGCGCTCGTGACTGCGGCGGCGCTGCACCCAGGCGGACGCCTGCCAGGGCTCCGACTCCAAGGCCCGCCAGAGACCGCCCCGGTGGACACGCAGGTCCACCGGTCGGGACGGCGGGCACGAGCGGCGACCGAGGAACGGGAGATACACCGGGGACCGGACCGCCGCGTGGAGGGCGCCGATCAGGTCCGTGTCACCTTCGACGGCGGCGACGAACACCGCGTCGGAGAGGTAGAAGCGCTCCGAGACCGGCATGGACTTACCCGTTTCGGCGTGGTGAGCGGTCTGGTAGTCCCGCACCCGCGTGCCCGGCTGGTCGAGCCGGACGGCGAAGCGGAGAGCGGCCAGGTCGGCGATGTCCGCTGCACGGTCACGGCCCTGGGCGGCGGCGAGCAGTCCGACCACCCCACTCTTGGTGGGGGCTCGTTCCGTCGTACGCCGGGCGAAACGCGACGACGCGCCCCAGGACTGGAGTGGCCCTGCGAGACGCAGCGTCAGCACACTGGTGCGATCGCTCATGCGGGCTGGCTCTCTCCCTCCGCTGCCGGCGCCGGGGCCTGTGTCGGTACGGCCCCCGCGTCTTCGGAGCGCGTGGGCGCCGCCAGCCGGTCGGCCACTGCCTTGCCCACCGCGTCGAGAAGGCCGCTGAGGCTGACCTCGGTCCCGAGCGCCGCCAGCGGTTCAGTGGCCGCACCCACGTGAAGCACCCAGCTCGGGTCGTCGGTGACGTCGTACGCCTTCTCGATGTCGGAGGCGTGCGCGAGCAGCTGCGTGCAGGCGCCGCGCAGGTGACCGCCGACGGCCTGGGGAGCGAGAACGGGCTCCTCGAAGGCGGCGACGAAGCTGATGGGCCGGGCAGAGCGGAGGGTGACGATCACGGCTTCGGGAAGGGTGTGGTTGCCGAAGGTGTTGATCTTGCCGGTGGGCATCGAGGCCACGAAGCCGTGCAGGAAGGCTCGTACGGCCCTGCGGACGGGCTCGTGCAGCGGCTCGTCGGGGCGCAGGCCGACGCCGAGGTTGTCCCGCAGCCGGTCCACGTCGAGCGCGGCGTAGCGGTAGAGGGTGGCCGAGTTGAAATCGACGGTACCGATCATGCCGGCGCCGGATTCCTCGTCCCGCTCGTTCTGGTCGTCGACGGCCGTGTAGTAGTCGGACTCGTTCTCGACCTGGTGGACGCTGATGGCGTGCGCGACCTGGGCCGCGGCGTCCACATTGATGTCGGCGGAGTCAGCGACCATCCGGCCGAACAGCGCGATGTCCACCGAGTGCCGGGTGTCAGCGAGTTCCCGGGCCTTGTCCTTGTTCTCCTTTGCCTTCAGGAACACCTTGATGTCGTCGGCGCCCTCGACCGCGAGCCGGGCCAGGCCGTCGAGCTGGCGGGAGCTGAGGAACATCAGGTAGGAGGACTCCGGCGGCGGCTCCGGCTCGCCCTTCTTCTTCGCGCTGTCGGCCTTCCTGCGCGGCACCTCGATCTTCGAACCCGTTGCCGTATGGAGCGTCTCGGCGGCCAGCACCAACGCTGCGGCCTGGTCCAGCGACGGCTCAACCGCGGTGATCCGGTCGGCGAGCAGTTCGGCCACCCGGCGGGTGCGCACGCCGAGTTCGGACGGGTCCAGCAGGTTCTGGAAGGCCCGACGGGTGGCCCTCTTCCATGCCTGGCTGGAGACCCGAGCCCGGCGCACGCCGCCGTACACCGCGGTCTTCGGAGTCCCGGTGTCGTCGCGGTTGAGGTTGCTCGGCGGAACGGTCTGCAACACGTGCACGTCGATGATGGTGCGGCTCACAGGGTGTCGTCCTCCGGGGTGGTCGTGTCTGGTTCGTCGGCCGTGCCGCCTCCGGCCCGGCTGCCTGTACCGCCGTCGGGCGCCGAGACCCGGACCGCGAGGAAGGAGCGGCCCCACGAGCGGCGTACGCGCTGCGGGCCGCCGGTTTGCTGCCAGGCGTACAACTGGTCGGCGAGCAGCCCGTAGTCGAGCGGGATGGCGTCGCGCCGCAGCAGCAGGACGAGGTCGCGCAGCCGGCCGGCGAGCACCGCCGGAGTGGCGGCCGTGCCGGCACGTACGAAACGCTTGCGGGTCGGCTCGTCGATCTCGGAGCCAGGGTGCAACCGGCGTACCGCCGCACCGAGTTCCGGGCCCGGCCGGCGGTGCATCCGAGTGGTGTGGTGGGACTGCTGGTGCAGCGACCACAGGGTGACGGCGGCGTGTGCTGCCTCTTCCGCCCGACCCATCGCCTCCTCGGTGAGGTCGGCGCGTTCGTAGCGCTCGTACAGCGGTTCGGTGCCGATCAGGCCCCACAGGTCGGGCGTCTCACCTGCCGGGCGGCCGATGCCGCGGCGCAGCCGGGCCAAGGTGCCGACGGCTTCGCTGCGATCGGCGAGGTAGCCGCGCTGCAACGTGGTGATGTGCTGGTGCACTGCGGCGCCGACCGGGCCGAGCCGCTGCTGTCGGACTGCGGGTTCGGGAGCAGCGGGAAGGGCGGAGGTCATACCGGCGACTCCACGGGGACGGTTCGGGCGGTCTGCGAGTCGGTGGCATCGCCGGGTCCGGCGCTGGCGAGGAGCTGGTTGAGGCGGGTACGAAAGCGGAGTTCAGCCGCAGTGTCGTTCAACCAGCGGGAACCGCCCCGGCCGTCCACGACGCGGCCTTCCCACGCGGCGAGACCGGTGTCGTCCAGTAGCCCGGCGCCCAGGTCGAGCACGGTCCGGTACAACTGCCGCTTCCAGCGTGCCCGTTCCTCGTACGGGTCCGGAGCCGCGCCCAAGGCGCGCAGCCAGCGGCGGTACTGGGTGTCCAGCGTGCCGAAGCCGAGATCGTGGGCAGCGTTCCTGCGCGGCTCGGGGTCGGCACCGGACGCGACGGCAAGGTCGGCGGCAAGTTCACCGAGAGTTCTCACGGCGTTCTCGGCGTCGCCCATGGCGTTCACGGCCGCATGCCCGTACCGGTCGTCGCCTTGGTGCAGCAGCACGACGGACATCAACACGCCGTCGTCCACCACCTCGTCGATCACCGACTGCTGCGTCCCGTATCGCGCGCCGACGACGCGGGTACGGATCAGGTGGTGGCGTGGAAGGAACCCTTCGGTGGTCAGCCGGGCGATCCACTCCACGACCCGCGGCCGCAGGCGAGCGGCAGCGTCCTGCCGCTGTCCGGCTCCCTCGTCCCGCGCTGTGAGCAGCCCCTTGAGCCCGCGCCAGGCCATCTGCGCCGGATCGTGCTCCTGGGGGAGGTAGACGAGCGGCTCTCCGCGCTTCTTCTCCTGCGCGGGGCTCCGTCGCCAGCGCGTCATCGGCTCGTAGCCGTGCTTGTTGTGCGGTTCGAGCGGGTCGCCGTAGGCCAGGACCACGCCATGCACACCGTCGGCGTCGTGGTGCAGCCGGATGCGCCGCGACTGCCACGTGTACAGGTCCCGCAGGCCGTAGGGGCGCCGGGCCAGATCGTCGGCCTCGGCGGGGCCGCACTGCTCAGCCCGCCAGGCGGGTCGGTCGGACGCTCCGAAGCGCAGGTGAGCGGTATCGGCCGCCACCAGGTTCAGCAGCAGCGTCTCGTGGAGGGTGTCCCCCTCGACCAGGACGCCGCCCAGGTTTCCTGCCCAGGCGACGCCCAGCGGATAGCCCTTGCCGGCCTTGACCCGATCGTCGCCGACCGCACCGGACTTGATGCCGGATGGGTCGAACGCCTGGGCGTGCACGAGCCACCGGGCCGCCTCGGCGAAGCCGAGCCGGTCGACTCCCGGCCTTCTCATGCTGAAGAAGGGGTCGCCGTTGGGCACGTCAGCGACCAGGCGGTTGAGCGGGAAGATCTCGTCCTTGGCCGTACGCAACCCGGCGACCTGGAAGAACGGTTGCCGTGGGTGGAGCAGGTCGAAGCGTCCGCGGTGACGGTCGAGGTAGCCGACGGCCGGGGCGAACGGATTGTCCTCCGCCAGCCACAACTCCTCCCACGCCTCGGCGTCTGCCGGCGCCGACGCACGCTCCGGTTCGTCGCCCAGCGCGTCATGAAGGATGGCCAGCAGCAGGCGCAGCAGTGCGAACTCCTGTGTGGGCAGGTCACCTACCAGCCTGCGGATGTCGCGAGCTTGGTCGAACACCTCCAACAGCGACAGTTCCCGCTCCGAGCCGTCGGTGAACTGCACCGGCAGCCAAGGGCGGTTGGTCAGGTCGAAGGCGGGAGTGGTGGTGTCCGTCCCCACCGCCTCCTTTTTCTTGCTCGGCTCCTCACGGGTCACCAGCAGTCCCTCTTCGGGGTCGTAGACGAGGTACCACCCTGCCAGTCGGGTCTGACACTCCTCGTCGAGCGCGAGGATCAGTTCGCCGGCGAGCCAGTGGCTCTCCTTCTCCTGCCACGCCGCGACGTACAGCTCCTCCAGTTCGGCGAGCGCCTGGTCCAGTTTCTCGGGGAAGGAGAAGTGGTACGGCAGGCGCAGCCCGCTGGCGGCTGCCGCTCTGGCGGCGCGAGAGGACGGTACGGCGTCGATGGGCAGTTCGAGTCCGCCACGGCCCTTGTCCAGCCAGGGCAATGTGCACAAGTTGCCGTCGGCTCGTCGCATCACGACGAGGACCTCCAGGCTCTCCCGGCTGTCGCGCACCTGCGCCCGACCGACGCGCGTGTCGTCCGCGTCGCCGACTCCTGCATCGATCCATCCGATGAGCGGCCTGCCCGCCTTGCGCACGTCGTCGAGCCGGAAGACCTCGGCCTTCTGCTGCTGCTTCGCGCGGACTTCCTCGTGGGCGGTACGGGCCGGCCCGACGACCTCCTCCCACTGCGGCGGGCAGAACTCGTTGTCTCCGTAGGCACGTTGGACGAGTGCGCTGATGTCCTCCGGCAGGCGTACGGGGCGGCCCGGCGGTTTCATGTGCGGAGCCAGGACGGCGAGGGAGCGCAACAGCGGGTAGGCGCCGTAGACAGTGCAGGAACCGCGTACGGGTTCGGGAGCCGGTTCCGACTGCCAGTCGACGCCGGTCACGAGACAGCGTGGCCTGCGCAGTCGGGCCGGGCGGTCGCTCTGCTGCTCACCACGAGGGTGCCGGTGGAGGCGGCCCATTCGCTGGAGCAGGAGGTCCACCGGACACAGGTCGGTCACCAACAGGTCGAAATCCACGTCCAACGATTGCTCGGCCACTTGGCTGGCGACGACGATGTGCGCCCGCTTCGGCCGGTGCGGAGAGATACCGTCCCGGCCCGGTGGTCCGAAGCGCCTCAGGAGTGCGGCATCCTTTCGGGCGCGGTCGACATCGATGAACCGCGCGTGCGCGACGGTGACATGCTCGGTACCGAATTTCTCCCGGAGCACAGCTGCTGTGCTCATCACGCGATCAACCGTGTTGCGCACCACCAGCGCGCAGCCACCCTCGGCCAGTTCGGCGGCCAAGCGGTCGGACAGCACCGCATCGTCGTCCGTCAGCGGCTCCAGCACCACGTCGGTGCGGCGACCCGAAGCGGCGGGAGACGCCGTCACGGGCTCCTGGCCGGGGACGACGGCAGTCAGCAACGGGTAACCCGCGGCGTCGGCTACTCCCCCAGCCCCCGTCCCCGCGTACGCCTCCACCAGCTCCTCTCGCCTGCCCGCGGGAAGCGTCGCGGACAGGACCACCACCGGCACGCGGTAGGCGCCCAGCCAGGACAGCACGCGGTCGAGGTAGGTGTTCATGTAAGCGTCGTAGGCGTGGACTTCGTCGATGACGACGACCTTGCCCGCCATCGCGAGGTGCCGCAGGGCCAGGTGCCTGCTCTTGAGGCCGGTCATCAGGAGCTGGTCGATCGTCCCGACGCCGAACGACGCGAGCAGGCCCTTCTTCCGGCCCCGTAGCCACTGGTGAGCAACGAGGTCAGCCGACGCTCTTCCGGTCCGTTCCTGGCCGTTGGGGTGTGCGGACGCGCCAGCGTAGGCGTCCACCGCAGCGATCGTGCGGTGGCTGTCGCGCATCAAGAGGGCGTAGTCCTCTTGGAGGGCCGCCTTGGCGTGGGCGAGCAGTACGGAGTGCTGGTCGGCCACTGAAGATGCTGCGAGAGGGCTGACGGCGGTCGGGAGCCGGTCGAGCCAGGCCAACAGGCGGGGGAACATCGCATTGCTGGTCGCCATCGTGGGCAGCGCCACGTAGCAGCCGCCCGCCCCTGAACGGGCTGCGAACACCTCGGCGACGGCGAGCGCCGCTTCGGTCTTCCCCTCCCCCATCGGCGCTTCGATGACCAGCATCCCGGGGTCGGACATTGCCCGCGCCATCGTGACGGCCTGCTCCTGAACGGGCCTGATCCGGGCGCCAGGAGGCAGATCGAACCGGGCAGCGAACAACTCCTCCGCCGGCTCACGCGGTTCGGTCGGCGACCATGGCGGCGGCAGCCGGAGTCCTCGCCAGGCCGCGGCAATCCGCTCAGCTTCGCCGCGAGGGTGCTCTTCAGGGAAGTACGGGAACAGGTCAGGGTTGCTGGCGATCCAGTCGGACACGATGACGACAGCGGTGAGCAGCACCTGCACCGGCTGCGGCAGCTTTACCCTCTGCCAGTCGCCGAGCCGGTCCTCCACCCCGAATGCGCCGGCGCAGGCGTCGAGGAACTCAGTCTGCACCCGCTGCCACGCGGCCTCGGACGGTCCGGGGGTCCGCAGTAGTTCGGGGTGGGCGTCCAGGTTGTGAATCTGGGTGTGGTCCGGGGGCACCCCGTGATGGCCGCCTGCCACGACGGCGAACTGGGCCGACGCCCTGCGCGTCCACCCGCGCCGCTCCTCCAGCCACTCCTGCAGCAGCACCTGCCCGGCCAGACCGTGCGGAGCCATCCGTCGCTCATCGCCGAACTGCTTGCGCGTACGCATCGCGAGGCCGGCGCCGCTCATCACGTCGGCGAGATTGTCCACTTGGCAGGCGAAGGCAGGCGTGCACTTGCCGATGTCGTGCGTCCCCGCGAGCCACACGCTGAGCCGACGCGCGTCATCCTTCCCCCCGGGCAACGACTCGGCCACCAGTTCCTTCACATTGCGCGGTAGCCAGTGGTCCCAGAGAAGTTCGGCGACGGCAGCGCTGTCGGCCATGTGCCGCCACAGCGGCAGCCACTTGTCAGTGCCCCGGTCGTGCTTCGCCCACACAGTCCTGGCGGCACCTGCCAGCCGATCTCCAAGAGGCATCGCCCCGCCCTCGTCCTCACGCACAGCGGCCATTCAACAGGGAGGCGGGGACTACTTCGACACGGTAGCGCGAACTGATCAGAATCTATCCGATGAGGACAGAATCGACCGGATTTAGAAAATCTACAGAAGTCCCCATGCTACGGAAAGCGCGAGCCTATGGCCGCTACCCCCTGCAGGTCCGGCAAGTTATGAATTCGAGCGGAGTACAGTTGCAGAAATACTCCCCGCCCTAGCGGGGCACCCCACTCGGCGATAGCAGTACTATCTATAAGTATTCATAACATCAGCCCAGGTGGGGACGCGGGATTATCGCCATCGATCCGACACGCATCGGATGTCCCCGTGGACTCTTCGTTTCGCACCACCGAACGCTCCCCGCCCATGCGGGGATCATCCCGAGTCCGGGCCATGAGCACGCCGTGGTTCAGCACAATCCAATTCAACGTGGAATCATCTTTTTTAACCGTCAGCATGTCGCACCCGCCGGCGCCCACGACTCGCGGGTAGAGTCAACCTTCAGGACAAGGCGGAGCGAAACCAGGAATAAAAAGAATTACCGATGTTCGACAACCGCCACGTCATCAAGCACAAGGAACCTCCTACTCGTTCGTGGCGCGAAGATCGGAGTTGATGGTGCATCAGCCCCCTGCCTGGTGCTGGCCTACCGCCGCAACCCTGTTGGCGGCCGGTGCCACGGCCGCAGCGGCACTACTTACGGGCCGGTGGAACCGCGTTCACCAGCTGACAGACCGGCGCACCGACCGAGCCGACCGCCGGGCGCACGAGGCGCGGCTCCTTATGGAGGTGGAACTGCGCGAGCGGCGTGTGGCCAACCGAGCGGCGTGGACCGCGCACTATCGGCGCATCGACGATCTACTCGTGTCTACGGCGAGGGTGGCGTACGAGGCGCAGCGTTTGCGGTTGCATGAGGACGACACGGAGACCGCCGAACTGGTCCGGCTGAGCAAAGCCGCCGAGCAGTACGCCGAGTTTGCCCCGGGCAGGCTGCCAACGGCCCTCAACGAGGTCGCGCGGTCCATGAGCGAAGTACTGCGGCATCTGCTGCCAGCGGAGGCCGCCTTGCGGAGCATCGGAGCGGCTGGCGCCCACACCAGCGGATATCAGCCGCTTTTCACCAAGGCGGGAGAGCAGACCCGCGCCGCCGACAGACTCTCCGCCGCCCTCGCAACTGCCCGAAGCGCGCTGTACCACGAGTGGGGCTCAGACAGCTGAAAGGTCTGGACTCGCGTCCGGACCGGTGGAGTTGATCCAGCCCCGGCGGGTGCTGGGAACAGCGGACCGACGAGATCTATCAATCGCGCTCCGTGGGTCCATCCCCGCGGGCACGGGGTTGAACGGCGGGTTGGCCTGCTGCGTGGGTCCATCCCCGCGGGCGCGGGGAGCAGGTGGTGCTGACCCGAGTTCAGCCCGGTGTCCCGGGTCCATCCCCGCGGGCGCGGGGAGCAGGAGCTGGAGTTTCATGCCTTCCCCTCCTGGTGGGGACCATCCCCGCGGGCGCGGGGGCAGACCGGCCCGAACGACCCCTTCCGCAGGCTGACGGGTCCATCCCCGCGGGCGCGGGGAGCAGGGCGTGGCCGCCGACGAGGTCCCGGCAGGTGTGGGTCCATCCCCGCGGGCGCGGGGAGCGGCTCGTCGACACCCTCCATGAGGGCAACGAGCTGGGTCCATCCCCGCGGGCGCGGGGAGCGGCCGCCACCAGCACGGTGACGGGGCGGTGGCGTGGGTCCATCCCCGCGGGCGCGGGGAGCGGAGTGCCGCGATGGTGACGGCGAGCGGGGGCCGGGGTCCATCCCCGCGGGCGCGGGGAGCGGCGTTCGAGGCGGACCCAGTTCGTGGTGGCCCGGGGTCCATCCCGCGGGCGCGGGGAGCGGCCCGGAGACTTCGCCCGCCGCGCGCAGACCGAGGGTCCATCCCCGCGGGCGCGGGGAGCGGGCCGCCGCGGTGCGCGCCGGCGTGGAGCCGGTGGGTCCATCCCCGCGGGCGCGGGGAGCGGCGCGTCAGGGTCAACAGCCCCGGCGGCTCGGTGGGTCCATCCCCGCGGGCGCGGGGAGCGGAGGCCCTGGAAGGTTCCGCGGATCACGATGTCGGGTCCATCCCCGCGGGCGCGGGGAGCGGGTACTCAACCAGGCCGTGGCGGACAACGCGCTGGGTCCATCCCCGCGGGCGCGGGGAGCGGGCCGTACAGGAGGACGCCGACGCGGTGCCCAGGGGTCCATCCCCGCGGGCGCGGGGAGCGGCTCGGCGCGCTCGGCGCCGCCCTCGCTGGTGCGGGTCCATCCCCGCGGGCGCGGGGAGCGGCTGAACGGCGAGGCCGTCGCGCTGGACGACGTGGGTCCATCCCCGCGGGCGCGGGGAGCGGCGGGAGCCACACGGGGCGCACATGACCCACCTGGGTCCATCCCCGCGGGCGCGGGGAGCGGTACGTCGTCGCCGCCTTCAAGCCGGGCAACAAGGGTCCATCCCCGCGGGCGCGGGGAGCGGGGCTAGAATCGCTGCGCGAGATTCGAACATACGGGTCCATCCCCGCGGGCGCGGGGAGCAGCCCCGTCGGAGTCGGGGTCGGTGCCGATCGGCGGGTCCATCCCCGCGGCCGCGGGGAGCAGAACAGCCAGCACAACGCGTTGATGTCGCTGACGGGTCCATCCCCGCGGGCGCGGGGAGCAGCCCCGCGCCGTGGTGGCGCGGGGCCTTGTGGCGGGTCCATCCCCGCGGGCGCGGGGAGCAGGACGGCACGCCGTCGATCCCGTGGGGCGAGACGGGTCCATCCCCGCGGGCGCGGGGAGCAGGCAGCCGATCTCGCCGGGGGCAGGCTGGACGGGGGTCCATCCCCGCGGGCGCGGGGAGCAGGCACCCGCGTGCACGTCCGCGCGCAGCAGCTTGGGTCCATCCCCGCGGGCGCGGGGAGCAGTCGCCGTGTGCGCCGTCCTTCGCGATGTCGCTGGGTCCATCCCCGCGGGCGCGGGGAGCAGCAGACGCCGACCAACCCGCGGTTGTACACCGTGGGTCCATCCCCGCGGGCGCGGGGAGCAGCCCCGCGCCGTGGTGGCGCGGGGCCTTGTGGCGGGTCCATCCCCGCGGGCGCGGGGAGCAGTCGGTGACGCAGAAGGGAGACGGGTCCGGCGGGGGTCCATCCCCGCGGGCGCGGGGAGCAGTCCTCGAACGAGCCGCGCAACTTGGCCTGCACGGGTCCATCCCCGCGGGCGCGGGGAGCGGGCCGATCCTTGACCGGCAGCCCCTTGAGGGGCGGGTCCATCCCCGCGGGCGCGGGGAGCGGCGCGAGGACGAATTCCAGATGAGCCGACCGGAGGGTCCATCCCCGCGGGCGCGGGGAGCGGTCCGTCGGCGACGCGAGGCCGCCCGTCACCACGGGTCCATCCCCGCGGGCGCGGGGAGCGGAGCGCATCCATCATCCGTGCCGTGGGGGACGCGGGTCCATCCCCGCGGGCGCGGGGAGCGGATGGGCCCCTCGGGCACCGCACTCCTGTCGGCGGGTCCATCCCCGCGGGCGCGGGGAGCGGCTCGGCGCGCTCGGCGCCGCCCTCGCTGGTGCGGGTCCATCCCCGCGGGCGCGGGGAGCGGTGTTCCAGCGCGTCAATCTCCGGTTGGATGCTGGGTCCATCCCCGCGGGCGCGGGGAGCGGTGACAACCCGTTGAATTCCAGCGGCGAGGATGAGGGTCCATCCCCGCGGGCGCGGGGAGCGGTCTTACTGACCTGCGGGTTTTCGGGCGGACGGAACTGCCCTGAGCCAACTGCAGAGAAAGCGACATTTGGGGCACCGAAAGGGAGCGCGCACCCACCAACTCCCCACCGCACAGAATACGGTCGCGCGACGGCTGATCACCTCCGGCCACCACGCAAGCAGCAAACGCGCCGGTTCGACGTTCCGGCTCCACGACCGCAAGGGCGCGAGCGTCACCCCGCACCACTGCCGCACCAGTTCCAGCGGTATACCGCGGGCGCCCACAGCCAGACCCCACCCCTCCGGACATGAAGCACCGGACGGCCAGCGGGCCACCCGACCGGCATAGGCGCCGGCCGAGCACCCGTGATTCCCAAGCTCAGAGCGCGGGTTCGATTCCCGTCATCCGCTCCACAAGAAAGCCCCAGCTCAGCGAGTTGGGGCTTTGTCGTTGTCCAGACCAATTACGGTGCCGCGCGCCATTGGCGTGCCATTAGGCGAGGAATTCCGGCGGGCGGACACGCCGTATAGCCTCGGTTGACCGCTGGGGCCCGAGGCGCTCTCGTATGCCGAGACGCATTTTCGGTGAACTGCATCACATACAATCGCGTGGAATGCACCGGTTGATCCGGATATGAACCCCGGATTCGGCGCGGAGATCCTGCCTCGCGAGGCCCAGTTGCCCCGCCGCAGCCGGCCTCGGCAGGGCGTGCCACTGCCGTGCCACAGCGAGACAGACGCTCGCTCGCCCGGCTCCGCCTTGGTCTCGCTCTCGTCGTTCCCTGCGTAACAGTGGGCAAGCAGCCGTCACCAAAGGGCACCGGACCGCTCGTTGATGCCCATGAGCGCGATTCCCGTACGGGAGAACGTCTGATCCTCATTGATTCCTTTCTTTAGCCAGCCCACCGAGCGATTCACGGTTCGCGTTGGTCGTGAAGCACCGCGCGTCGGTTGAGCGGCAGTATGTCCTCCGTGATGGACAACGCAGATCTGCACCCGGCCCGGATACCGGGATACGGCGAGGGCCTCCTCACTCGCCAGGACGGGCTCCTGGACGAGCCTCTCTTCTGGCTGTGCCACCTCTCCTCATGCGCGCATGGCAACGCGGCCGAGGAACTGCTGTTCGGCGCGGACTACGACGCCGCCAGCACCTTCCAGCGGCGCATGTGGCAGAGCACGAAATGGCCTACCTTCACCGTCCCGCTCGCCGGCGACCATCGGCTCCATGTCGTCCACCGCACCCTCGCCGACGACCCCGGCACCGACTACCTCCTCCATCATCCCGACTGGGAGCAGGCCGAACTCCTCGCTCGAGACGACGGGCACTTCATGGGACCGGGCCTGTCCTGGCCCGAGTTGGTGTCGATCGCGGTCAACGCGCTGCCCGGGGGCAGCACCACCGATCCAGGCGCCCGCCTCCTGCTCCTGCTGCCAGCGTTCGGCGACGAGGAGGTAGACGACCAGGCCGTTGACCGTCTCACCGACGCGCTCCACTCCCTCACCCGCGTTGAGGACCCCAGATGCCTGTCCGAAGCCCTCCTGGAAGGTCAAGGCGCTCCTGGCCCCGTACGCTGGACGATGGCGGGACAAGGGTTCCAGGTCAACGACGGCGCGCACTCCTTCCGCAACCCCGCCAACCGCTTCGCTCTACCAGCAGACCGCCTGGCCCGAGTGGCAACCGCATTGGCCCCGTAACGGGCGCACGCCAGCCGAGGGTCGTTGGCACGCCGCGATCACTTCAAAACGGCGGGCGTGGCGGTTTACCCGCCACGCGCGCCGCTTTGCGCATGTCGTTCACGCGTGCCGGGCATCGCCTCCGGGCTGCTGGCCGCCAGCGCGCCGGTCGCGGACGTGCGCGTCGATGCCCTCGGCCAGCCGTCGCTGATGCTCCAGCGTCGAGTGCTGGTAGATGAGTTGGGCCTTCTGCGAGGACTGGCCGGCCCGGACCATGAGGTCCTTGAGCTTGGCGCCGGTGTCGGCCGCGAGGGTGTTGCCGGTGTGCCGCAGGTCGTAGAAGCGGAAGTTCGGCGGGAGACCGACGGCGGCGCGGGCCTTGCGCCACCTGCGGCCGAACGTCGAGCGGCGGAACGGCGCACCGCGTTCGCCGACGAACAGCAACCCGTCGGGCTCCTTCGCCGCGAACCACTCCAGGTGCCGCCGTACGTCCACGACGAGGAAACCCGGCAGCACCACGACGCGCTTCCCGGCCCGCGACTTCGGGTCGCCCACCACCCGGCGGCCCGTGGTGAGTTCGGGTGCAGCGCGGATGATCCGCAGCACCACCGCGCCGTCCTCGAAGGCGACGTCGGTGCGCCGCAGTTCGGCCTGCTCCTCGGGCCGGAGGCTGGCGTACGCGGCGAGGAAGACCATCAGCCTCCAGCGCGGGCCGACCCCGTCGGCCAGCGCGTCGACCTGCTCGACGGTGGCGATCGGCCGCTCGTCCGCCTCCTCGCGCCCCGCGCCCTTGATCCTGCACGGGTTGCGGCGGATCAACTCGTCGTCGGCCGCGGTCTGGAGGATCGCTTTCAGCAGCCGGTACGCCTTGGCGACGGTGGTCGGCGCCCCGGTGGTCTCCAGCCGTTCCGCCCGCCAGGTGCGGACGCGCGGCGCGGTGATCTCGTCCAGGTCCCACTGACGGAAGCCGGGCAGGACGTGCAGCCGCAGCAGGCGCAGGTACAGCTCCTCGGTGCTCGGGGCGAGTCCACGCTCGGCGACCCAGCGCAGGGCGTACTCCTCGAAGTCGACCGCGCCCGCGTACGGGTCCGTCCAGTCGCCTCGGGACAGGTCCGCCTCGATCTGACTGAGCCAGACCTCGGCGTCGGTCTTCGTGTCGAACGTCGTCGGCGCGCGGCGCTCCAGGCCGTCGGGCGCGCGGTACCGGGCCTGGTAGCGACCCGAGGCCAGTTGGCGGACGGTGCCGAACCGGCGCCGCTTCCTTCCTCCTGCCATCAGGCGGCCCTCCGGTATCCGGCGCGCGCCCTTACCCGGCTCGGGCGCGCGGTTACGGGCGGGACGGTGTTGGCGAAGACGTAGGCATCCAGGACGCTTTCGGCGAGGCGGACGTGGCGGCCGACCTTGACGAAGGCGATGCGGCGCTCGGATATGAGGCGGCGCACGAAGCGCTCGCCCGTGCCGAGGCGTTCGGCGGCCTCGGCGACGTTCAACAGCCGCCCGGACGCGGGAACGGCGTTCGCGGGGCGGGGGCCGGAGTGGGGTCGGGTGGCGGATTGAGGTCGGGTGTCGGTGTGCGGGCATGCCGCGGCGGAGCACATGGCGGTCCTTGTCTGCCGGCACGGGGTGGCAGCCCCGGGTGGTGCCGGCGGGCGGTGCAGGGATGGGCGGGTTCCGGGTCGGGGGCTTTCGGAGGGACGTCATGTTGTACCTCTGGAAACGCGTTTTGGGAAACCGCGTTTTCGGGTGTACAACGCGCCCCTCCCAATTCCCCGGCCAGGACGCAGCCCGGACGGTAGCACCGAATCCCGGACACGCCCTGAATGCACCCAAAACGGGCGACATGGACAGGCTGAGATGGTCCTGACCTGGTGCGATCCACCGCTTGGCCCAACCGCGATCGTCGGCTATGGTGCGCGCACCGCACACCGGAATTCCGCTCCCGACCGTCCTTCGAAGGAAATCAGAGCTATATCTGGACTGTCGGCGGGGAATGTGGTTCTACTGTCTAGTCCACCTGTCCGAGCACGAGAAAGGCCCCCGGCGCTGAGAACGCCGGAGGCCGAAGCAGAAACCCCGCCCGCCCATCCCTGAACGGTCCGCCAGCACGCCGGGGCTGCCACCCCGCATGGCCCGCTGACAAGGAGCTCTGTGCACCACCCTACGACCCCGCGCCCCCGCCGCGCACTCCCCTTCGGCCGCCCGGCCCCGAAGGCGGGGTGCTGAGGCATGGCCCGCATCCGCACCATCAAGCCCGAGGCGTTCGCCTCGGAGTCCCTGGCCGCCGTGTCCCTGTCGGCCGAGCGGACCTTCTTCGGCCTCCTCACCCAAGCCGACGACCACGGCCGCTTCCGCGACCAACCCGCCGTCATCGCCGGCCTGCTGTGGTCGCTCCGCGCCGACCACGGCCCGATCGGCGTCGAGGACGACCTCACCCAACTCGCCGCCGCCGACCTCATCTGCCGCTACGAGGGCCACGACGGCAAGCGGTACCTGCATGTCGTCTCCTGGCACCGGCACCAGAAGATCAACCGCCCCAGCGGCACCCGGGCACCCGCCTGCCCTCGACACGAGACCGCCGGGAGCAGTGAGCCGTCACGGCAGGGCAAGCGAGCCCTCCGTGAGGAGTCAGTGAGCCCTCACGGAATCCTCACCGAGGAATCGCGGCAGACGCACGAGCCCTCACCGAATCGCGAACCCGCAGCCCAGTGAAGCTTCCCCGTGGACCTGGACACCTGGAGACTGGGACGTGAGGTCCCAGAGGAAGTAGTGCCAGGTGAGCAACAAAGCAGGGAAGCGGTACTCGAAGGAGTTCAAGCGGGACGCCGTGGCGTTGGCCCGATCCTCCAGCAAGACGGTTACCGAGGTGGCCCGGGATCTGGGCGTGAGCCCGGAGGGCCTGCGGAGCTGGGTCAAGCAGGACCAGATCGACCGCGGTGAGGGCGGCCCGGGCGAGCTGACCGGTGCCGAGCACGAGGAACTGCGGCGCCTGCGCCGGCAGAACATCGAACAGCAAAGGACCATCGAGGTCCTGAAAAAAGCGACGGCCTTCTTCGCGCGGGAGAGCGAGCGGTGAGCGAGGTCTACCGGTTCATCGCGGCGGAGAAGGCCACCTACCCGGTCACCTTGCTGTGCCGCATTCTCGGAGTGCACCGCTCCTCCTTCTACGCGTGGGCCGAGGGGCAGGTCGCCCGGGGCGCGCGGCTGCGTGCCGATGACGCACTCGCGCACGAGATCACTGTGATCCACCTCGCCTCCCGGGGCGCCTACGGCGTCCCGCGCGTACATGCCGAGCTGCGGCGACTGGGGCACGCGGTGAACCACAAGCGGGTCGAGCGGCTGATGCGTGAACGCCGCATCGCCGGGATCACCCGCCGCCACCGCAGGTCGCTGACACGCCCGGACAAGCAGGCCCGGCCCGCACCGGACCTGATCGGCCGCGACTTCACCGCCGACCGCCCCGGGACCCGCTTGGTCGGCGACATCACCTACCTGCCTACCGAGCAGGGCTGGCTCTACCTGGCCTGCTGGCTGGACCTGGCCACTCGCGAGGTCGTCGGCTGGTCAATGGCCGACCACCACCGCGCCGACCTGGTCGTCGACGCCCTGCACATGGCCCACGACCGGGGCCGCCTGGAACCCGGCTGTATCGCACACAGCGACCGCGGCAGCGAATACACCTCAGCCCAATTTCGAACGGCAGTTACCGAGTTGGACATGAAGGTAAGCACCGGACGCACCGGCTCGTGCTACGACAACGCCGCCGCCGAGAGCTTCTGGGCAGTCCTGAAAGCCGAGATCGGCACCCGGACCTGGCCCGACCGGGCCACCGCCCGCGCCGCGGTCTTCTCCTACATCGAGACCTTCTACAACCGCCGTCGGCTACGCAAGCACCCCGACTGGGGCTATCTGACCCCGCAAGAGACCCGACAACGACACACCCTCGCCGCGTAAGAACGAGTGTCCGAGATCACGGGGAAACTTCACAGAGGGGATTCGGCGAGCCTTCACCGAAGGCTCACGGAGGACTCAGTGAGCCCTCGGTGAGCTCTCAGGGTCCGGATCTAGGACCTAGGATCCTGGATCTAGGATCAATCCCATCGGGGAGCGCGAGCGCCCCCGCGCCCAGCCACTCAGCGAAGCAGCTCATCGGCGAGTACGTCGCGGCGTGCGCGCACCGCCCGCCGGAGAAGGTCCTCGGGCACCTCGGCCGGGAAGTCCACCAACTCCTGGGCGAAGACATCGCCGCCGACCACATCCGCGCCGGACTGGACCGGCTCCGGACCAAGGGGCTGAGCCCGAGCGTCCTGCCGAGCCTGGTCAACGAAGCGATGAACGCCACCCCGCCGCAGGCCAACCCCCGCACGCCGCACCGCGCATGGACCAATTCCGCCGACATCGAGAACGCCCACGGCGGTGAACTGTGACCACCGCAACCCGCGAACCGAGCACCGCCGCGGGCGCAGTGAACCGTTGCGCGGCCATCCTCGCTGCGCGAGGCATCGATCCAGACGCGGCGCCGGTGACCGCGCTGGAGCTGGCCGATGCCCGCATCCCGCCACGCTACCGCCACGCGTTGGCCGACCATCCGCGTGTCGACGCCTGGGTCGCCGAGATCGCCCGCGCAGGACGACCCGGACCCGGCGGGGCTCCCGGCATCGCCACTGGCCCGTCTCTGCTGATCGTCGGCCCCACCGGCACGGGCAAGACCCAGCAGGCGTTCGGTGCGATACGGGACCTGCTCGCCAAGGGCGTCCGGCTGCGGTGGGAGGCGACAACCGCCGCCGACCTCTACGCAGCCCAGCGCCCCCAGCACGGTAGCGACCCTGAACGGCAGCTCTGGGCGCTGGCCCGCTGCCCGCTCCTGCTGCTGCACGACCCCGGCGCGGCCAAGCAGTCGCCGTGGACCGAAGAGCTGACCTACCGCCTGGTCAACCATCGCTACAACCAGCTCCTGCCGACGCTGGTCACGACCAACCTGCCCGTCGCCGAGCTGCGCGACGCCGTCGGCGACCGCGTCGCCTCCCGCCTCGCCGAGATGACCGACCGCGTCATCCTCACCGGCCACGACCGCAGAAGGCACACCGCCGGATAACCGGCCCCGGGCCGCCCCGCGTCCCGCCATCACGCCCCCGCCTTGCTCCTCCGCTGACGCCTGCCCGCTCGCGGAAGCAGAACCCACACCGGAGTTCCCGCATGCCCCCGAACACCCCCGCCACAGTCCACCAGGCGACCGTCTGGGACCGCGTCGCCGTCGCCCTGCTCGGCGCCGCCGGCTGCACCCTGTCCTACGACGCCCTCCAGCAGATCGCCATCGCCATCCACATACGCCCCGCACTGACCTACCTATTCCCCCTGATCATCGACGGCTTCATCGCCTACGGGGTGCGCGCCCTCCTCGTCCTGCGCAACGCGCCCTTCCGCGCCCGCCGCCTCTACGTCTGGACCCTCTTCGCCACCGCCACGTTGGCCAGCGTCTGGGCCAACGCCCTCCACGCCGTCCGCCTCAACCAGCTGACACCGTCAGGCGGGCTGCACCTGGACGACACCACCGTCGGCATCCTGTCCACCATCGCTCCGCTCGCCCTCGCAGGCGCCGTCCACCTCCACATCCTCATCACCCGCGCGGACAATGCCCCGCCGACGACCGGCACCGTCACGCAGCCCGAAACCGTTCAGCATCAGCCCGAGATTCCGGTCGGCCCCGGGCAGGAGATCGAGCACACCCGCCCCGAACTCCCCCCGGCACGCCACGGAAAAGACCAACCGGTCCGCCGCATCGGCAGGCCGCCTAAGGGTTGTCCCGTAACTGCCGTCCGCGGGTGGGATGATCTTGGTGTGGCTGGTGTGCTCACGGCGTCGGAGCCGTCCTGGATAGCCCCGTTCACCGGGCTGAGCCCGCGCGCCTTCGGGAAGCTGGTGACAGTGTTGCGGCGCGAGGGTGCGGACGCGGTCCGCAAAGGCAGGCCGTGGGGCCTTCCGCTGGAGGACCGGGCTCTGCTGGTCGCGGCGTACTGGCGCACGAACCTGACGATGCGACAGCTCGCCCCGCTGTTCGGGGTGTCGAAGTCTGCGGCGGACCGGATCATCGATCACCTCGGGCCGATGCTCGCGCTCCAGCCCCGCAAGCGGTTCGCGAAGGACGCCGTGCTCATCGTGGACGGCACCCTGGTCCCCACCCGCGACCACACGGTGGCCGAGCCGTCGAAGAACTACCGGTACTCCACCAACCATCAGGTCGTCATCGACGCCGACACCCGCCTGGTCGTCGTGGTCGGCCGGCCGCTCGCCGGAAACCGCAACGACTGCAAGGCATGGGAGGAGTCCGGTGCCAAAGCCGCTGTCGGCAACACGCTGACGATCTCCGACGGCGGCTACCCGGGCACCGGACTCGTCATGCCCCACCGCCGACGCAACGGCGAAGACCTGCCCGAGTGGAAGCAGGCGCACAACACGTCCCACAAGCAGGTCCGCGCCCGCGTCGAGCACGTCTTCGCTCGCATGAAGACCTGGAAAATCCTCCGCGACTGCCGCCTCAAAGGCGACGGCGTCCACCACGCCATGCTCGGCATCGCCCGGATGCACAACCTCGCCCTCGCCGGCTAGGCCAGCGAGCCGTACGTCAGCCCGCCCTACCCGAAACGACTCGAAGATCATTTACGGGACGGCCCTTAGGCGGCGTCTGCGGCATTGCCGGCGTCTTCTCCACGGCGGCCGACTTCGCCACCTTCGCGCGCCACATGCTCAAGCCCAACCCGGCGGCCTTCGGCTCGACGTGGATCGCGAACTCCCTCCGCATCCACACCGGCCCCCTCACCCCCGCCCGCGGCCTCTTCTGGCACCCGGCCCCAGACAGCACCCCCGAGGCCGAGGACACCTGGGTCCACTACGGCTTCACCGGCACGGCGATGTGGGTGTCGCCGACCCGCCAGAAGTGGGCAGTACTCCTGACGAACAAGCTCTTCTACACCCGCGACCGCGCCCCTCTCACTAACGCCCGCAACTCCTTCCGCTCCCAGGCTTTCGGGGGGCCATAGTCACCCCATGCCGTACAGGCCCCGTTCTCTCCCCGTGGCAGCTTCGCCGTATCGCCCAAAGGCAGCACTGGATCGGCCAGAGAACATTGTTCATCGGACAGATCGGACGGGTAGCCCACCTCTCACAAGTCACACCCGACCCAACGAGTCACCCGAACACCCGACAAGCCAGGCCTCGGGCACGCTCTGATAAGCAGATCATGACTCTCACAACGCCCGCGGACCACACAACTTGCACTGTCCGTACCCGCATGGCTACAGTCCCGCCGAGCGACCCGCTCGATGTCCAGCATCATGACGCCACGGCCCACTCGCGGTTCAAGCCCCGAGTCGTCGTACGTCTTGCCGTGTTCCTCGGGAACGAGACTGTTCACCGCCTTCTCCCCCAGGGCCGGATGGTGTGTGGTTCGCGCGGCACCAGAGGTCTGCGGAGTTTCTGTCGCGGATCGACACGGGTGGAGGTCGACGGTCGGGTACGCCCGCGCTCTCTCGCTCTGCCCGCCGCATCCGCGGCCGGGCAGCCAGGTGCCAACGCCGATGAGACATCGGCCGACCTAGCGGAGCGCAGTCCCGTGATGGATACGACCGGTCACTTCTTCATTCCCCTTGACCAAGTACAGGTCAGCCTCGTGGCCGCCGTGCTGCACCAGGCGGCTGAGGGCTGCCGGGCAGTGGACGCGCCCATGATCCCGGCGGACGACCGCTCGGTGGTCACCCTCGGGCGCATGGCGACACGGTGGGGAGCCATCGCAGAGCGCGAAGAGCATTGCGATGTCGTCAACGTCAACGGTGAGCGGCTGTACAGCGTCCCGCTCACCTTGGAAGAGTGGTACCAGGTGCGGGCAGCCCTCAGCGAGTACGCCGCGCGGCTGACACGTGTCATGGGAAATACCCCGACAGCGCGTGAAGACCGCAGGCGGGCGGCGCGAGCGCTGCTCCTCGTGGACCGCATCACGGAGGTCACCCATGACTGACGAGACCGTGGCCGCGAACGACCCGGTCGAAGAGAACACCGTCCCGGGCTGGCATCCTGACTTGTGGACGCTGCCTCGCCTGGCGGCGGTCGACAACCTCGCGGAGGCCCTGCTCCGGCACGGGCTCACCGAGGGCGGTGCCCGGGCGATGTCCCGCGCCGCAGTGCGGCCAGACGACATGCGGCGGAGACTCGCGGACCCCGCCGAGCTACGAGTACAGGGCGGCACCCTGCTGATTGCGGAGACCCGGCTGTGGTCGGCAGCCGTACTGCCCCACCCCGCCAACCCGCGGGAGTACGGACACCGCCAGTACGCGTTGGGGAGCTCCGGGACGAGGCGCCGGGTGATGACCGAGCCGGGGTCGGCCCCGTCCGGTGTAGCGGAGTTGGAGATGCGTGTCGAGACACCGACCGTAATTGCCCAACGCCTGGAAGACGCCAAGGGCCGGCTGATCAAGGACAACCCGCTCGCCCAGGACATCGCCGTCGAGGGGGTCCTCCAGCCGCTGACCGTGGTCTCGCTGACAGTGGCGCACGAGAACGGCCACCCCGACCGAGCGCTGCTCATCGCGGCCGATGGATCGAGCAGGATCAGCGCGGCTCACGAACTGCTCGACTACTCCCCGTCGAGAATCGCGTACGAGTGGGGCGCCGACGACCGGAAGATTCGTAGCGAGATCAGCCGCTGGACCCGCCTGATCCGGCGACAAGGCTGGGAGGAACTCACCGAGGACGAGCGGTGCAAGGTCCGCACCCTCAGCATTCCTGCCCGGGTTGTAATCGGGTTCCGGCCGAACGCTCAGGCAGGCCAGGCATTTCACACGGCGGTACGCAACTTCATCGGCCTCACCCACATCCGTCCGCCGCGCCCCTACGGACCAGCCGTGGAAAACGAGGCGAAGGCTGACGCCGTCCTCGACAGTCTCGCCGAGCCGTCCCGTTCTGGCGATGCTCACATCACCGAATTGGAGAAGCACTGGTACGCCGGAAATATCTCCCAAGAAGAGGCGAAATCGGCTGGTTTGAGTGGCCATCGGGACGTCCGCGCGGCGGAGATTGTCCGCTCGCTGCTGGGCGGTGGGGTCAGAACCGCGCGGCGGGTCAACGGGGGCATCAGGTCTCTCACCGCGAAGCAACGGCCGAAACGGGACGAGCGCATCGATGTCGCGGTGGAGTTGATCCTGCGCCCGGTACGCACCGCACTTAGCGATAGCGCGATGGACGACGCCAAGTTCCTCCGTCCCCGTCGTGCGGTGCTCCAGCGCGCGTACCGGCTACCCGAGATCGAGGACCTGTCGGCCGAAGCGCCAATGGAGGGTGCCGAGACGGACGGTTGCACTCTGGAGGAGCTACGTGATGCGGCCATGGCCGAAGCAAGCCAGGGCCTGGGCGACAGTGGTCGGCTCGGTCCTGCGCAGAGCGAACTCGCGGTGAAGGCTGCGTACCACATGGCCATGGCCGAGCCGATGGCCCTGCAGCGAGAGGTGTTCGGCGGTAACGACGACGACGACGACCGGGGCGCGGCGACGGTGTTGCGGGCCATGCTGTCTCGACGGCGCGGCATCGCCCAGGCGTACGAGGTGATCCGGGCAGGGCGAAGGGGCGAGCGGCTCCGCGAGGTCGAGGAGGACGGCGAGCTCCTGATCACGGCTGAGGGACGGCCCCGTGAACTCACCGATGCTTTGGTTCGTCACACGTACAGCGGTGGGCCGATGCCACTCGAAGACGCCCGGGTGGGCTTCAAAGCGGCCTCCGTAAGCTGGGCGTGCGTACGGGAGTCCGTTGACCGACTGCGCAAGGATGTGTCGGGGATGGCGAATGTGCCCGTAGAGGATGACGGGCCCAGCTTCGTCATACAGGAGGGCTGGGAACCTGCACAGGTGAGGGAGGTACGAGACATCCTTGACCGGGTCAGCCGCAGGGTCGCGGCTTGGGCTGACCGGTTCGAGGAAAGAGCGGAGACGGCGGAGTTGTAAACGCCCGCTCGCCTCAATCGCACAGAGAGAGTCCTTCCTCCGCTCGGGTTCCGTAATCCTCCAGCCCCAGGACTCCGAAGGTGTCCCGCTGGATCTCCATGTATACGGCCCGCGCCTCCTCGCGGTCGCCCTTGGCTAGCAACGCCTCAGCCAGATCGAACCGCAGGTCCAGAACCTCACGGGCGCGGAGACCGTACTGCTCCCCGAAGTCCGGCAGTCGTGCGGTGAGCAGGTCTACCGCCTGGGCCGGTTTCGTGGCGAGCAGGCGACGCGCCTCATGGTGGAGGTCCTTGGCGTCGGCCCGGGGACGGTACGTCCATGCTGCGGTGCCAGGGAGTTCGATCCGGGAACCGGTCATCGGCACGTCGTCGGGTGCGAAGGGCTCGCGGAAGGGACGGGTGGGGTCTGGCCAAAGGTAGCCGGCCGGGGGACCGTCGCTGCTGATCGGCAGGTAGGGGCGCAGAACTCGGTTCACCTCGTCCGCCGTGGCGGGCCGCTCTGCGGGATCCTTGGCAAGAAGCCGGGCAACGAGGGCGAGCACGTCATCGGGCAGCCCCTCTCGGAGTAAGCCCAGCGGATCGGGAGTGCCGACGACATGCATCTGTCGGAGGTCATGGTCGTTCTGGTCGTGAAAGACGGGCCGGCCCGCCAGCATCTCGTACAGCAGACACCCCAGGCTGTAAAGATCCGATCGCCCCGTAACCTCCTCCCCCTTGACCTGCTCCGGCGGCATGTAAGCGGCGCTGCCGGGATTCTTGCCCGCCGTGGTGAGCCTGGTGTCGTCAAGGGCTCCCTCAACGCGGGCGATGCCGAAGTCCAGAACCTTGGTGTAACCCTGCGCGGAGATCATCACGTTGGAGGGCTTGAGGTCGCGGTGCACGACACCGGCGCGATGTGCCGCGGCGAGGACATGGCAAATGGGAACGATGATGCTGGCTGCGACGGGAAGCTCGAGCAGGTCGCCTTCGTCCAGGAACTCCTTGAGAGACGCGCCGTCAATCTGTTCCATGACGAGGTAGAAATGCCCGCTCTCCTCCCCGAAGTCATAGACGGTCGGCACCGCGACACTCGTGAACAGCGCGGTCACCGCAGCCTCCTGTTGGAAGCGCTTGACGATCTCACTCCGCAGTTCAGGTGTCGAAGCCACGGCGGGATTCGCGAACTTCACCGCCACCGGGCGGCTGAGAGTCGTGTCGTACGCCTGCCAGACCGTCCCCATTCCTCCCTTGCCGAGGGGCTGGTCCAGCCGGTAACGGGAGCGCAAAAGGTGGCCCCCGAAGATCTCGGACGTGCCGACGCCCACTCCGCCGAACATCTCAGCCCTGCCTGTCGTCGTCGATCGGGTCGGCCAGTCCTGCAGCCAGCGCATCCGCCAGATGGCGTGCGGCGCCACGGCCGTGCTCGACGGCTTGGTCCAAGCACGCTTCGAACCGTGCGATGTCCCGGAACGCACGCCCGATCAGGCGCTGATCGTCCGGCTCGCGGACCGGGAGGAAGAAGCGTCCAGGGTCGAGTCGGCTCGGGCGGCTGGATGTCCCCGGGACGGCGCCAGAGCGTCCGAGACCGGGACTGGCGGTCAGTGCCCCCGCCAGGAACCACGAGTCCAGATCAGCGTGTTCGGGGCGCAGCACGGCGATTCCCGGCCCGACCGCGGCTCCGACTTCCCACGGGTCGGCGGGTCGGGCGCCCTGCGGCATCCCCGCGAAGACCAGAACGTCTCCGTCACGGATGCGCTCGGCCTCGCGGTCGTACGTATGGCTGCTGGGGGGCGTGCGGGACAACCCGTCGTTCAGGGTGAGCTGCGGGACCTCCTCCGCCGTCTCGTCAGGCATCGCCCGACCGGAAGAGCCGCGCCACATCCGCAGGGCGCCGGAACCGATGAGGTCTTCCAGCGACACGAGTGTCCGCGGGCCGGCCGACGGCATATCTGACCGTGCCACCCGTACGGCGGGGAGTGCCTCTGCCAGTTTGGTCAGCGACTCGAGCCAGCGAGCCTGGTCCTTTTTCAGCTGTGCGGCGTCGACGGCGTCGCCGGGGACCGGGCCGACGTGACGTGCCGGAGTGATGTCCACATCCTCGTCGAGGAGCTCGGTCACAGGAACCGCGCGGGAGAAAGCGGGGTCCAGAGCTGTTCCCTCCTGGAATTGCCGCCACGCCGAAGAAACGGCGGCCCTTACGGCCGTCCAGTCGGTTCCAGTGGCACGATTCTCCCGGGGCGGGACGGCTAGCAATTCGGTGTTAACGAAGAGCACCTGCCCCCGCGCGCGCTCGTCGCCTGGCTGAAGCAACCAGAGATGGGTCCCCAGGGTATGGGTGGAGGTCGAGCCGGGCGGCAGGGCCACGACCCCTCGCAGGGTGCCGCGCCGTAGCAGTTCGGCTCGAATGCGGCGCCCTGAGGGCCTGGAGGCCGCAGCCGCGGGCATGAGGAGAACCGCACGGCCCCCGTCATGCAGATGGGCCAGGGCATGCTGGACCCAGGCGAGTTCGGGCTCTCCCCTCGGCGGTAGGCCGTACGTCCAGCGAATGTCGTATCCCAACTCCGACCGGCCCCAGTCTCTTTGGCCGAACGGGAGGTTGCAGACGACACCCTGCACCCGTGCGGCGGAGTGGACGTCCCCCAGCAGGGAGCTTCCCGCGGCCACGGAGACATCGTGGTGCCCGCGGAGTCGAAGGCGGAGGGCAGTGATTTCGGCCAGATCGGCGTCGATCTCCTGGCCGAGGAGGACAGCGGTCCCGTCCTCGGCGGCCTGGAGCAGAAGGCTGCCCGTACCGCAGGCGGGGTCCAGCACGGAAGGCGTGGCCGTATCGTCCGCTGTGCCGACAAGCGCGCACATCAACGCCGCCACCGGGGCAGGTGTCACCTCCACATGGCGGGCATGCGCCTCCACCCAGCGTCCGAGCAGCACCTCGAATGCCGGCCCGGCGCCCAACTGTTCCCTCAGCGCGTCGACCTGGACCCCCAGGTCCTCGGGGAGGGCGCCGGCGTCGGCCCGACCGGAACGCGGCAGCTTCTCATCGAGCAGGCGAAGCCCGACCGTGACCAGTATCCCGCCGGGGCGACCTGGGTCCCGCAGCGCCTCCATGGCACGCCACACCTCGTCGGTCGGCGAAAGCCGTACCGGGCGACCGTGTGCTTCGAGCCACTCCATGACGTCGGACAGCGAGAACTGCGGACTGGCCGCCGTACCGCCAGTAGGGGTGGGAAACTCCGCATATCTCCGGCGCCAGTTGCTCACCGCCGCCGGGCCGACGCCGGCGATGCGGGCGATCTCGGCTGCCGTGACCTCGGCACCGCTCGTCATCGTAACCTCCTCGCACACTGCATCCGAAGGATCATAGAGGCCTATATCGTTAAGTTCAATCACTCGAAAGAGCTGGTTGACTGACTTCACAAGAGATGCTCCCATGATGGCGTCCCATTGAGGCCGACGCACGGGAGATTGCAATGCCGACCTGGACGCCACCGCCTGAGAGCACTTGGACCAACGGGCTGATCCGTGTATTCGCGGGTTCCTTCCTCCGCCAGAGCCGCAGCAGCTGCCCCTACAAGGGGGCGCTCAAAGCCCGCACCGGGATCAAGCTGGCCACCAGCCCGCTTCCGATGTACAAGGCGGATCCGCGGGAGAGTTTCAACCTCGGGCCGTTCGGAGAGGCGCTCGATCTGATCGAGCACGACGGCGTCGAACGGGAGCAGGCCATTCGCCGGGCCCTGGCGCCGAGCCGGGAGCGGCCCGAGGCCGACCCGGGGCTTGCCGCGTGGACCCGCTTCGCGCTCGACCGCTACCTGGAAGGCAGCCCGCCGGATCTCCTGCCCGTCTCCCACTCCTGGGTGCTCGTCACCCAGCTCAGGGAGGCCGACAGCCGAAACGCCAAACGCTACGAACAGTGTGTCTGGGGCCGTCCGTATGCTTCGGCCGACGGCCGGGTGCGGGAGTTACGCCTACCGGTCGCAAGGAGCCTGCGCGGGCCGCAGTACGGCACCGCAGAGCCTGCCGTCCAGGCGGAGCGGGCCGACCTGGCGGCAGCCGCGCAGGTCGTCGCCCGCGGTGAACCGCACCGGCTGCCGAACCGCTTCAACTGGAGCCGCGATGCGCAGCTGGCGCTGGATGCCGGCGAGGCAGCCTGGCGGCAGCCCGAGGAGGTGAGGATCACGGAGGTGAGCTGCCTTGACGGGGAACGTCGCACATCGGTGTCCGAAGGCCCCGAAGACGTGGCGCGGCGCTACGCGGCGTACGGCGCTCCAGGACTGACCGCCGCCGTCTCCGCGGGCACCTTCGTTCCGGGCCGCGACTGCGAAGACTGCAAGTACGCTCCCAACTGCCCCGCGCTGAGCCGCCTCGGCGGCGTCCTCAGTATCGACGACCAGACTCGGCCGCGCCGCACCTGGTCGGTCACCAACGGGCGTTCGTATGCCGGCCGCCCGGATCGCGACGAGGGCTGCCCCGCCCGGGAGCGTCTGCGCCGCCTCAAGCTGCCGGACCGCGAGGGACACGCGCTGACCCCGCACGTCATCCGCGGTCATGCTGTGCACGCCTGGATCCAGCAGCGCCACGAGACCCACCCCGGGATCGCCTGCCGACCCCAGGACGCCCCCGATGGCCGGGCCCCGTGGTCGGCCGGACGCTGGACCATACCCGAGGAACAGGCCTACCTCGGTGCGCGGATGGTCGCCGCGCACGCACGCTACTGCCCGTTCAAACTGTCCGGCGTCACCGAAGTGGTCCACGAACACACCGTCGTCGTGCACGACACCGCAGCCGACGTCGTGGTGCTGGCCAAGACGGACATGCTCTACCGGGACGGGCGCTCCTGGGTCTACCGGGAGACGAAGACGGACGCCCGGCGCGATCCCCCTGAGGACACCGACGCCCTCCGCGAACGGCCGCAACTCGCGCTCGCCATCCTGCTCAGCACCAGTCCCGTCATCGGCGAGGACGTGTCCGCCGCGCGGGTCGAGCTGGAGGTTCTCGGGCCGCACGGCGCCCGACTGACCGTCGTCGACCCGTTCGATCCCGAGAACCGTGCTACCGCACGCGAGGTCGTCCACGCTCTGGCCGCCGACTGGCACGCCGACACCACCGCCGCCGCCCGCCCCGGCCCGCACTGCCGGGACTGCGAAATGGCCGTCTGGTGCCCCTCCGCCGAGCCGTCCGCCCCCGGCGCCGAGAAGGGCTGAATGAACGACCAGCCAGCCCGCTCGGCCCCATGGTCCGAGACCGACGGCGTCTTCCTCCTGCGGAGCGTCGCCACCGCCATGGTCCGTCTCAGTGACATCGCCAGTCCGGGAACGTTCGCCCTGCCTTACCCCGACGAGGCACAACGCGCCCTGAACAATATGGTTCTCAATTGCCTGATGCTCAAGGCACGGCCCCCCGAGAGCCTGCCCCACCTCGTGGAGTGGGCGGCGCAACGCCCCTTGGACCGCTGGCCGATCACACTGCCGCCGGATGCGGTGCCGCCGGGGTCCCTGCTGCTGGACAAGGCCACCCGGCAGCCGACCCAGCTCTGCTACGAATGGGCCGTGGACGCGGAGGACTCCGGCGCCCGCTACTCCGAACAGCGCTACATGGCAGCCGCGTCGAGTCGCTGTCGGGAAGAGAACTACCCGGAGGCTTACCAGGCCTTTCGGCTGCTGCTGGTACGCCGCCCCGTGCTCACCCACCGCGAGCTGACGACCATCCCCGCCGCAGCGGACGGCGATCTGGGGCCCCTGGTGGACCTGATGCACGACGTCTACCAGCCGGCGCCGGCCGGCTACCTCGACCGGGAGCGGCGAAGTTACACCGCTTGCGCTCGCTGTCACACGCTGCTGCACCTCACGACCGAGGACGGACTGTGGTGCGAGCGGCAACGCTGCCGCAACCTGGACACAGTGCGCCGAGGCCGCGAGTACCAGGCCGATGACGGCGGCGGCGTGCAACTGCTGATCCGGCCGCTGCGCCAGTGGGTGTCGGAGCCCGGCGCCATGGAGACTCGGCTGGCCCGCCAACTGACGGCTATCGGGGCGGACGTGGAGCTGTGGCCCGGCTTCGGCGCCTACGGCATGCGTGTGCGATTGCCCGACGACACGGTCTTGGCCGTCGACCACAAGGACTGGGCGAGCCCGGCCCTGCTGGGCCGCCGGGCCACCATGCCGTCGCCCGACCCACCTTACGACCGCTGCGTGTGGGTGATACCGGCTGCCCGACTGCGCGATCAGCCGGCCTTCCGCACGACCTTCGAGCGCTACCGGTGGTCCGCGTCACCGGAGCTCATGACCGACAGGGAACTCCTCCGCGCCGCCCGACAACTTCCTGAAACCGGCCGTGTCGGCACTAGGTACGCGGACTCGGGGGACGAACCGACAGGGGGACCGTTCTGATGCGCGACCGCAACTCCTGGCTCACTTGTACTGCCGGACGCATCCGCCCCGCCTGGCCGCGGGACAGGGGACCGATCCGGCCCAACCAGTTGTGCCGTGTGGAACTGGGACTGTACCTGCTGGAACTCCTCTGCCGCGGAGAGCCGGCCATCGCGGCATGGACGGTGCTCGGCGGCTACCCCTTCGCACTGGTCGGAGACCGGACGCCGGAGCGAGAGAGGATGCTCCGGGTGGCCCGACACCTGCTGTGGATGCTGCGGCGGCGGCGCACCTGGGAACGGGCTCTGCGTCAGTACGCCTCCTTCCCACCGGAGGTACGCGGCTACCAGGTCGACGACACGGACGCACCCGCCCGGCGGGTGGAGGTGTCGATCGCCACCGAGCGCTGGGAGGTGTATGAGCAGGCCCTCACCTCCGCGCCCCCCTTCCACCGGCGGCAGCGGATGCTGGTCGCCAAGCCTGGAAAGTCCTACCGCTTCCCGCAGGGCAAGCTCCTCACCTCCGTCCGGCTGCCTGTGCATCTACCGGTCGGCACCGCCCGGCCGCACAGTCTCCTGCCACCCCCCAAGGCGGGCCGTCCGATCGAGACGACCTGGGACGAACTACTGACGACGGCACGGTGGATGGACTGGCAGCTCGGAATCACCGACCCCCGCAAGTCCTGGGAAAGCCGAGTGTCGCGGATCGAACTGGACGTGCTCGATTCCACGGGAACGGCCTACCGGTCGAGCCTGAAGCTCTCGGTGACCGGCCTCTTCCATCTCGTTGGCATGGTCGGCGCCGGCAAGAGCACGCTGCGGGACGTGCTCACCGTGCAAATCGTCCGGCAGGAGCGAAAGGTGACCATCGTCGTAGGCGACGTCGCCGAGCAGTTGTCCCTTGTGGCTTTGTTCGGAGCCCTTCAGCTGAAGGTGGCCCCGGTGCTCGGCACCTCCACCCGCGCCCGGAACGCTCAGCGCATGCACCGCAGGCTGGCAGGTACGGGCTCGCTGCCATTGCTCGGCCACGCTGCCAAGCACTTCCCCTATCTCAGCACAGCCTGCCCGCTCGACGCCCTGCGTGGCGCCGAGGCGCTCCAGCCCCTCGACATCATCGAGTCGCCCTGTACCCGGCTGTACCCGGCGGACGCGCGAACGGCCACTCAGGGGGCGGCCGAGCCGGACGTGCTGTTCGCAGAGCAGCAGACCGATCCACCCGCCGCGGGCACCGAAGACCCGAGCAGCGACCGCCCCGACACCGCGCACGGCTGCCCCCTATGGGCCGAGTGCCCCCGGCAACGCGGCGCCCACGACCTGGTCGACGCGGACATCTGGGTGGCCAATCCTGCCAGCCTCGTCTACGGGCTGACGCCCAGACACCAGAACCGGGAGCGGGCCCGATTCCTCGAACTCGCTTGTGTCCGCAGCGACCTCATCATCGTGGACGAGGCGGACCGGGTACAGATGCAGCTCGACTCGATGTTCGTGCCCTCGGCCACCCTCGTGGGGCGCTCGCCGGACTCCTGGCTCGACGAACTCCAGACCCACACAATCAACGAGTTCGCCGGGAAGGGGCGGCTGCAACTGTCGAACGCGGACGTGGACCGCTGGTCGTCCTCTCTGACTGCATCGATCGCCGCCACGAACCGGCTGTACTCAAGGCTGATGCGTCACCCAAAACTCAGCGAATGGGTACAGGCCGACTATTTCAGCACCTGGACGCTGCAACAGAAACTGGTCGACGACTGGTTCCGGGAGCGGACCGCCCCAGACACCTCGGAGGAGGACGACGAACCCGACATCGAATTCGAGGAGGATCTCCGCGGGGAGGACGACCTGGACAGCCCAGAGTCCGACACCGACAGGTCCGAGAAGGACGAGGAGCCTACGGACCCACACAGCGTCAGGCGGGCAGCGGTCATGGACGTGCTGGACGCCTTCCGTGACGACCCGCTTGGAGGCAACCACCCTGAGAACCCCGAACTAGCCGAACTGGTCAAGCTCGCTCACGAACTGCTGCACACGCTCGACGAGGATCGCACCCGTGTCGAAGCCGGAGCCGTGCTGAAGAGGCTGTCCGGCATCGCACTTGCGTCCGCCGACGAACTCGCCGTCAAGACGATGCGCTTTGAGTTCACTTTGCTGCTGGGGGTGCTCCAGCAGCGCCTCGACATCCTCACCGACCTATGGCCGACAGTAGAAGCCGCACTCAACCTGGAGTCGACCGACAACCAGTTGTCCCGGCGACCGCCGCTTGACTACGGACCGCTCGTGCCCGAGTCGCCGATGGGCAACATTCTCGGGTTCCAGTTCCTCACCGAGGAGCCGGACGCCGGGCCCGAATCCGGCAGTACGGTGCTCCGCTTCTTCCGCTGTGCCGGAGTGGGCCGGTCTCTGGTGACCGGGTTGCACGAGGTGGCCGCGCTCGACGGCAGTCCGACGGCGCACGTCCTGCTGATGTCGGGCACCAGTTGGGCCGGCACGGCGGCAGGCGCGCACGTGCTGGCCCCGGTCCGCGCCATCCTGAAGTCCTCTCCCAAAGAGCGCCAGGCGCTGCGCCGCACCTCCTTCCGCAAGCTCTTCATCCCCGGCCCGGACGGGAAACCCCTGCACCTCTCAGGCATGCGGCCCGATCGGCGTCCAAAGGTCCTGGAGCGGATGCTCGACGCCCTCGCAAGGCCGCGTGAAGGCCAGCTCAAGAGCGACTTCGAAGAGGAGTTGGACCTGATCCTGAGCCCCAAGCGCAAGCGTCTGCTGGTGCTCGTCGGCTCGTACGAGGAAGGCCGCCGAGGCTTCCAGCTCCTCGACGCGATCCCCCGTTGGAAGGGGAAGGTGTGCCGACTGATCGCAGACGACGCAGAGTTGGAGGTCTCCTTCGGTGGCGCCGCCCAGGGAGACCCGTTGGCGGTCACCGAGCCGGGAACGCTGCGCCGCGGCGACGTCTCCGCCTTCGGGGCCATGGACGCCGAGATCCTCATCGCGCCGCTCATGTCGGTGGAACGCGGCCACAACATCCTGAACGACGCGGGGAAGGCGGCAATCGGCTCGGTCTTCTTCCTGGCCCGGCCCCACCCGCGTCCGCATGACATCGGCCTCGCGGTCCAGGGCATCAACAGCTGGGTGACGCGCATGGTGGCCGACGACGGATTCGATGAACTGGTCTCCTCCGCCCCGGACCTCAACGCCGCCGGTCGCGCCTTCCGCAGGGAGGCACGCATCCGGTGGCGCCGTCTGCTGACCCGGAAGATGGCCTGGCGCCACCTCGACGACGAAGACAAGGCGGCCTTCACCTGGGACCGCCTGGTCGTGATGTGGCAGGTGATCGGACGGCTGGTGCGGGGTGGTGTCCCGGCCAGGGTGGTCTTTGTGGACTCCCGGTTCGCCGAGCGTGAAGCCGCAGGGCGCGGGCCGGACACGTACCGCACCGGACTGCTCGCCAGCATGATCCATGTCCTCGACCCCTACTTCGACGATAACGGGCCGGTCCCCCTTGATCAGCGGCAACTGGTCCAGACCCTCTACGAGCCCTTCTACCTGGCGCTCAAGGCCATTCCCCCCTACCGGCCGGACGCGCAACGCCGCGCGGCTTGAGGAGTTCCGTGATCCGCTACGACACCATCCGGCTCGCCGGCTACGCTCCCGCTCCCGGGGCCGAGTGGACCGTCCCCTACTACACGCTTCCCTTCCCGCAGTACCACCGCAAGCTCCTCCTGGACCTCTACCGCCTCGGGCTCAAACGCCCGGACGACTGCCGCGGCGTGCCGGTCAAGCGCCTCAACGGGCTCCTCCAGGCGCTTGCCCCCGAGGTGGTCTCGGTGGCGAAGTGGCTCGACGTTTCGCGTGACGAGCCGTGGCTGTACGCCCGCAGGCCGGTACCCCAGGACGTCCTCTCCACACTTGTGCACACCTGGGTCCGTGACTTGCGGCCGGAGCCAGAACACCGGCAGGCGGTCCGCAAGGTGCTGAACGAGCTGCGTCTCGGCGAACTTCCCTGGGGGCGAAGCGAGATCCCGATGTTCGCCCGATCCTCGACACGGGGCGGCACGGCGGAGCCGGACGAACGGCTCTATCAACTGCTGCCCGACGCACTGGCCGAACTGGCCCTGGGCCTCGAGCCGTTCCGCTACTCGGGCGGCACTCTGACCTTCCGGGGCGTAGCCCGACGCCCCAATGATCGGGGCGCCGAGCTGCTGTCCTGGCCGCCCGACATCCACCAGGACCGCGACGGACGAACGTGGTGGTTCTCAGCGCTGTTGACGCTGTCCCTCCAGACGGTTCCGTTCTCCCCGGATTTCCGGGTCCATCTGCGCTGCGGCGTCAGGCGATGGGCGACCCGGACCGGAAAGAACGGCCTGTACTTCCCACCCCGTCGATCTGCGTCCGTCTACCTGCTGGCCGACGCGCCGTGGATCGCTGACATTCCCGAGAGCTGGGCCTCCGCTCGCTTCTCCGTGGGACGCCTCAGCTACGACCGTGAGCTCCGCGCCCGCCGCTGGGAGGCTGGCGGTCCCGACGGGATGCTCTCCCGGCTGCGGCTCCGACAGGCCCTGCCGGAACCGGAGGATCTCAGCAGCCGGCCGGCCCACTGGCTCACCGGTGCAGGCGGCGTCACAGCCGCGGTGGTGCACAGCACGATGATGGGGTCCCACGGTGTGAGGGGCGGACTGATGCCCGGTGACCGGGTTCCTCTTACGAAGTGGTTCGAAAACGCACTGCCCGAGGGGCTGGTACGCGTGCCTGACCAGGTGCGGGCCGACCGCTATCTGAAAGCGCGGCGGCGTGCCAGGGAACGCGACGAGGAGACCTCTGAACCCGACGTACGAGAAACCGCCGCGCACCGCCGGGAGATGGCGGAACTGCTGAGGGGCGGACCCCTGCGCGTGGAGTTCCTCTGGCTGAGCGAACCCATCCGGGACGCGGGTGTGAAAGCGCTCGCCACCATGCTCGGCCTCGAAGGGGAACCGGTGCGGCAGCCGGCGGATATGAGCGATGGGGAGACCCTTTCGTGGCGCACTTCCGAGCTGAGGGTGGAGCTGCGGCTGGCACGGATCGGCGAGCTCGCCGACAACCTCGGCCTGCCCGAAGCCGACCGCTGGAAGACAAGCGCACTGCACGCCGCCATCGGAAACCGCCGCGACCGGGTCGTGCAGCAGCTGCCCGGAGCGGCCACGGACGGCCGCGCGACTCTGGCCCTGGTGGAGATCCACCATCGGGATGCCTACGAGCCACGCTCCGCCGACCCCAAGTTCGCCCTGCGCCTGGGTTTTCGGGACGCCGGACGGGTGACCCAGTTCGTAGTGAACCCCCGCAAGGCCAAGGTCAAGCCCTCGGAGGTGGAGAAGGCAAGGGCGAAGAAACTGGAGGCGTGCTGGACGGACGGCTTCCGTCAGCTCGGGCACCGCGCTGTCCCGGACCACGGCCTCGGCCCGATCATCCCCGCAGATACGCAGTACGCGGCCCTGTGGCTGGTCAAGCGTCGCCGGGACGGCCCGACCCGCCGGGCGGACCTGGTGCCGATCGCCATCCGCATCCGTCCCGGCGAGGCCGCCCCGACGCGGATCACCGGGTGGGACAGCAGGACCGGTGAGTGGGTCCCGTACTCGGCGCTCCTGATGCGCCTGGCCGAATCAGCCGAGCTGCCGACGGTGGACGACCCGAGCGACCTCGCCGCGGAGCAGCAGGAGACGGGCGTGGCCGACACGGAGGACGCAGAGGAGTCGGAGGATGCAGAGGACGGTGACGGATCGGAACAGGGCCGGGATCGGGAAGGCCGGACCGAACAGCACAGGAGGGCGGTGGCGGACGCCGTCCAGGAGATCCTGTTCAGCCTGCGGGACCGTCCGACCCTGCTGCTAGCCCACGCGCAGAACGCCCGCCAACTGTGGCCCTGGCTGCAGAACGGCCGCATCGAGCGGGACATGATCCAGCTGCACGGCAGGCGACAGCAACGGCTCGACCTCCAGGGGCCCCGACTCCGGCTGATCCGGGTCCGCGACAATGCCGGCACCGAGACCCCCCAGTGGTGGGGCCACGGGGAGCGGACCACGGACGACGGCAAGGAGGAAGAGCTCTTCGGCATCGCCACCGGGCTCTGGAAACCGCCAGGATGCTGTCCGCTGAACCGGGTGTTCGGCAGCACCGACGGAAAGGCGGGGCCGGGCACGAATCTGTCTGTCATGGCATCGCGTTGGGCTCTGCGGGCCTACGCCAGGAACGGCAGGACGGGCACCACGATCGACACCGACAAGCTGGCATGGAACCCCGGCCTGCTGGAGATCACCGTCGCCGGATGCCAGTCCGACGACGATCCCGAACTGTGGGCGGCCCTCACCCACCGGCTGCGACAGTCGCCCCGCCGGGCACCCATGCTCGCGCTGCCGCTCCCGCTCCATCTGGCCCGCAAGGCGGCTGAGTACGTGCTGCCCACCACCCAGGACCAGTTGACAGAACCGGAAGAAGACGACGCAGCCGTGCAGCTCAGCTTCGACCTCGGAGTGATCGCTTGATGAGCAGTCCTGACCTCTACGACATGTGGGCCGACGCACATGTCTCGTACTCCTCACCTGTGGGGCCGGGCGTCGCCGGCCGCTCCGACCCACTCGCCGAACAGACGGAGGCGTGGCGCATCCGCCTGACCCAGGAAGCGCCGAACGGCGGCCTACTGGCCGACAACGCCATGTTCGAGGCATTGCGCGGCGGAGACACCCTGCACCTGCTCCATGTCACCTCGTCCTTCGATCGCATCGCACAGAACGGCACGCTCCGGCCCTCGGGCGGCTGCCTTGTGGGAAGCCTCTACTGCGCACCGCTCACGCTCACGCCTGACGGCCTCCGCATGCACAACCTTGCCGAGTACGTTCTCACCACGGAAGTGCCCGCCTCCGTGGCACGTTCCTCTCTTCCCGGCCGGCCCACGACTCCGTTGGTCCTGGAGGTCACTGTGCCGCGCCGGGGCCACCGCGGTCTGACCGGTATCGACTACCTCAGACTGGGGTCCATCCACCTGCGCAACTACCGGGACCTGGAAAATCTCCTCGGCCCGAAGGAACGCTGCGAACTCCGCGAAGCCGTGGTGAGCCGGGTCAGGAACTCGACGGACTTCCTGAGCCTGGCGACTTCAATCGCACTCAACCCGGACCCGACGGAGCATGCGGCATTCCCCCGTCTCCTCTCCGAGACCATCCCCAGGATCCCGGTCCTGGGCTATGTCTACTTCGAGGCGCTGTCGGAATACCTCATGCTCTACTCGCGTTCACATCACACTCGGCAACTCGCGGGACTCGGAGAATTCAACAACTGGCTCTACAAGAGAGTGCTCTTCGAGGGATTCCCCGGCACGGCGGGCCACTTCGACCTGGCCCGGTTCCGCCCCAGCTTCGCACTGCTGGAACAACTCCTCGGCCAGATCGACCCGACTATCGATTCAGCCCACGCACGAGCTCACCTCACGACGCGCATCAGCTACCTGGTCGCCACCCGCTTCCTCGGGCCGGCGTGGAGCATCGACCATTGGCACCGCGCTCGATGGGACTTCGACCACGCTGCCGAGTCCTTCGGTCCGCTTCTTGGCCACCTCATCCACCGTGAGCTGCGCCGCTTTCGACGGTATCCGGACTTCTACCACTTCTTCGACGAATATAAAGCAGTTCAGGCATGGAACTACTGGAACCACATGGACATCTCACTTCCCTTCAACGGGACGATGCCCAAGGGCGAAATCGGCATCAACCCCGCTTATCCCGATTTGGGTTACCGCGTCTGGAGGGCGGAACTCGGTGATGATGGCCTGCTCCATCCCGTGGAGGAGGTCGCTCTACGGCTGACGCCACGCCTGATCGACACGAGGCACACCCTGATGCGCGACAGACGGACGTCAGGCGATGATTCCTCGAGAGGAGACCAACAACTGGCTGACACAGTGCTCTGACGAAACGGCTGGGCCACTTCTATGCCGGCCCTACCCGCTGGACCTACAGCTCCACCACATCCGCCTCCGCATCTCGCAGGCACGCTGCCTCTCTCTCGACAGCGCTCGACACGCCCGCTTTCTCCCAAGACGGACGCGCTGGCCGCCCTGTCGTCCGCCGAAGTCAACTGGCCCGACGGCGAGACCCGGCGGCCAGCTGATCGTCGGCGTCATCGACCTCGCCGCCGACGGGCGCCTGGCGTCGGGTTCGGGCCTGACACCCACGGAACGAATGACCGGTCGGTCACCGAACGCTCGCTTCCTCGTTGCCACCCACACCGACCCGGACGGCATCCGCCATCACCATCCTCGACGTGGCCGGCGACCCCCTGTCAAGGAGTTCTCGGAGCGGGACACCTCGCGGGTGCGGGGAGCAGTCTCACTGACCCACGAGTTCCCAGGGAACCGACCCGCTTGGGATCAGCTCCCAAAGAAGCGATAGAAAGGGCACGTCATCCGCGAAGCCGCCCGCCGCGTTCCCAACAAAACACAGCATGGGCCCCACATGGAACGCTGGACTGGAGGCTGACCCCAGACGGCCGCACCCTCTATAGGCATTACTCCGCACCACTTCCGCACCAGATCCAGTGGTACGCCGCGGACAGCCACGGCCCGACGCAGACACGCGGGCGTGAGCCGCCGGACAGCGCGCGAGCTGCCTGAGCAGCGGGTACGCGTGCCAAGCACCTGTGATTCCCAAGCTCAGAGCGCGGGTTAGATTCCCGTCATCCGCTCCATTGATAAGCCCCAGGCCAAAGACCTGGGGCTTAATTCATTCGAGGCTCGATTACCTCCGCACCAATTCCCGGTGAAAGAAATTCCAACGCCTCCTCCTGCCGGAGTGCGGCAGCTCCGCCATCCAAATGTCTCCACGCCGCCGGCTGGAACGTCCGAGCCGCACGGGCGCGCAGGGGCGGTCAGGTGGCTTTGGGCCGCAAGCGCCCCGGCATTACCAACGTTCGCTCCGGGTCTTTGGCGCGTTCGCGAAGTTGGAAAGTCGGCCTCCTCCTAGTCATGGACCCAACTTCGGACCTCGGCCACGGCAGCCACCGGCGGTCACAGCCCCCGTTTGCCCACCGACACCACCTCAACGGCTCGTAGCACCGTGAGACACGACGGGCTACACTCGGGGTCATGAAGACCATCACCCAGCGCGAGTTCCGCAACAGATCCGCAGCCGTCATGGACGCCGTCGAAGCCGGCGAGACGTACCTCATCACCCGCAACGGCACCGAGGTCGCAGAGCTGCGGCCCCTGCACCGCAGGCGCCGTCTGAGCGCCGAAGAACTGGTGGAACGGCACCGCAGGCTGCCGCGCGTCGACGCCACCCGCATGCGGCAGGAAGCGGACGAGTTCTTCGGGACCGAAGACCGCGCCGGCGACGACGACCCCTGGCAGCGCAGCCATGGCTGACCGCCACCCGGCCGGGGTGCTCGACACCTGCACGTACATCGATCTGGACGTGCTCGACCCGGCCGACCTACCAGCAGTACCCGAACTCACCGCCATCACGATGGCCGAGTTGCAGCAAGGGGTCGTCATGGCCAAGGACGCTGCCGTCCGAGCCGCCCGCATGGAAAAACTGGGCGCAGCAGTCGCCGATTTCGACCCCCTCCCCTTCAACGGGGACGCAGCCGCCCGCTACGGCACCCTCGTAGCGCTTGCCGTCGCCGCGGGCCGCCATCCACGCCCCCGGAGGATGGATCTCATGATCGCCGCCATCGCCTCCGTCCAGGGCCTTCCCCTCTTCACCCGCAGCGCCGCCGACTTCAAGGGGCTGGACGGCTCCCTGACCGTCGTCGCCGTCTGACGGACCCGCCCCACGCGGTCCGCACCACATCCGCACCACTCACAGCAGTACATAACGATCGACCTCAGCCAGCGCTGGAGGCTACGGCGATACCCGCTGGTCGGCCGGAAACCGCGCTGACCAGCACCTGCTTTCACGTCGGGGCCTTGTCGTGGCCATCCGGGCTTCGGGATCGGGTTCGCGTGTGACGGTGCCGCCCGGGGCCCGGGCGAACTACCCTGCGTGCCGCTCGGTTCGGACACGGTGCGGCCGGGCGCGAAGGTGCTCGGCGACGTCGACGGCGGCCTCGCAGGCCTCGGGCCCGACCGCCGTGCGGCTCCGCTTGTACTGTGCAGACCCGCACATCGGAAAGGAACCCGCCGTGAAGTCCTTCATCATGCCTGGTACCGACATCCTCGCTCCGAACATCGTGCTCGGTCTGATGCGTATCGCCGGAAAGACCGACGAGGAGATCCGCGAACTCGTGCGCACCGCACGCGACGCGGGGGTCGACTTCGTCGACCACGCCGACATCTACGGCGGCGAGCTGCACGCCTGTGAGCGCCGCTTCGCCGACGCGATGGCGCTGAGTCCGTCACAGCGCGACGAGATCACGATCCAGACCAAGGCGGGAATCGTGACGGACGGCCCGTACTACGACTTCTCCTACGAGCACATCGTCGAGTCGGTCGAGGGCTCACTCGCGGCCCTGCGCACCGACCGCATCGACATCCTGCTGCTGCACCGCCCCGACGCGCTCGTCGAGCCCGAGGAGGTTGCCCGCGCCTTCGACGTGCTCGAGTCCTCCGGCAAGGTGCGCGCCTTCGGTGTCTCGAACCACACTCCCCACCAGATCGACCTGCTCCGCAGGTTCGTGCGTCAGCCCCTCGTGGCCAACCAGCTCCAGCTCTCGATCACGCACGCGCCGATCGTCGCTCAGGGGATCGCCGCGAACATGCTCGCGGAGCAGCAGGCGGCCACCCTTGATGGCGGCGGGATCGTCGACTACTGCCGTCTGCACGACATCACCGTCCAGGCGTGGTCCCCCTTCCAGGCCGGCTTCTTCACCGGCGCCTTCCTCGGTTCGCCGGACTATCCCGAGCTCAACGCGGTCATCGACCGGCTCGCCTCCCAGTACGACGTCCCCGCCATCGCCATCGCGACTGCCTGGATCACCCGCCACCCCGCCCAGATGCAGGTAGTGCTCGGCACCACCAGCCCGGAGCGCGTCGCGGGCGCCGCCCAGGGCTCCGAGCTCCGGCTCACCAGGGCCGAGTGGTACGAACTGTTCCGTGCCGGCGGCCACCTCGTTCCCTGAATCCGAAGGGGGCGGGCCCGTACCCGCCCCCCCTTCCGGGGGGCTCGTACCCGCCCCCCTTCCGGGGGCTCTCGCCGCCGGTGGGTCAGGCGTGCGGCCTCGGACGGGCGCCGGTCGTCGACGCCCACCGGGGTGTTTCAGGAGGCGAGCAGGATGTCGCGCGCTATGTAGCCGGCGGAGTCGGCTCCGGAGGTTCCGCCGATCACCAGTGCACCGACGGCGACATGGCTGTCACTGTTGTAGGCGGCGAACCAGCCGTTGGTGCTGTCGGCGTTCTGGCCGACCTCGGAGGTGCCGGTCTTGGCGCCGCCGTCGATCCCGGCCATCCGTGCCGCCGCGGTGCCGCCGGGGCCGGCCGCGGCGGTCATGAGCTGCCGGACGTCCGCCGCGGTGGCGGGGGAGATCTGCCGCGCGGCGGGCCGCTGCGCCTGGTGGGGAAGGATGACGGGCTGACGGTAGTGGCTGTCGGCTATGGTCGCCGCCACCGAGGCGATGGCCAGCGGGTTCATCAGGTCCTTGCCCTGGCCGATGAGGTCGGCGGCCTGCGTGGCGTTGTCCGGCGGGGAGTCGGGGATCGAGCCGTCCTGGACGAACACGCCCCCGCCGATCGACCAGTTGGTGCCGATACCGAAGACGTTCTTGGCCTCGTCGGCGAGGTCGCCCGGCTGCATCTTGTAGCCGACGTGGATGAAGGCGGTGTTGCAGGAGATCGCGAAGGCCCGCTCCAGGTCCGCGTCGGGCGCGGTCTCGCCGTCCTCGTTGTGGAAGACGGTGCCCCCGGCGGTGATGGACTTCGTGCAGGTGGCCGGAGAGGACGGGCTCATGCCGAGCTTGTCGATGACGGCGGCCGCCGTGACCATCTTCATCGTGGAGCCGGGCGCGGCGGCCCCCGTGAAGGCGGTGTTGCCGCTGGCGCCGTCGTAGGCCACGGCCCTGATCTGGCCGGTCGTGTAGTCCAGTGCAACCACCGAGGACTTGGGGTGCGCCTTCACCGCCTTCTCGGCGGCGGCCTCGAGCTTCGGGTCGATCGTCGTGGTGATGGTGCCCGACGTGCCCTTGGTGAAGGTCGTCGCGGCACCGACCGACTGTCCCTTGCCGTCGATGACGGCCACACCGGTCGCCGGCGTTCCGCCGGTGCCCGGGCCGCTCTTGCCGATCGCGGCGATGACGTCGCTCAGCGACGGGTAGGCGCTCGCGGTGAGTTCGGTGGTCCCGTCCTCGGCGATCACCCGGGCCACGGAGGTCTTCGAGGGGACGGTACCGGCCCGCAGCGTCTGGCCGTCCGTGAGCTTGGGATACAGCACGGCGTTCGCCCAGTGCACGGCCCGGGCGCCGTTGGAGCTCCGAAGGACGTCGAGGCTGTCATCGTAGGACCACGTGCCGCCCTTGACGTGGGCGGTGACGGTGAAGGTGAGGCGGGTGCCGTTCGGTGAGCCTTCCGTGGGTCCGGAGACCGTCGGCGTGGTCATGGTGACCGCGGTCAGCCCGAGACCGCTGCGGTATCCCCGCATGGCCGCGACGGCCGCGGTCGGAGCGTCCGTGCCGTTCGCGGCGTCCTGGTACCGGGTCGCCCCCGCGGACCAGCTCGCGAGGAACGCCTGCGCGGTCTTCAGCGCGTCGCTGTCACTCGGCGGGGACGACGCGGGCGACGACGCGTCGTATGCCGCGGGTCCGCTCCCGCCGTGCACGGCCTTGTACGTCCCGAGTCCCCCCAGAGCCAGAACCCCCACGCAACCAAGGGTGAGAGCGACTTTCACGGGTCTGTTCACAGCAGCAGGTTCCCCTCGTCTTCATCTGCGGTCGGATCCCGTCTCGCCTGATCCGGCATGGGACTTTATCTCCGCCCGGCGAACCGTGGACGCCGGCACCGGGGCGCCGGGGGATCGCCGGGCACGCGGCCCGAAACCTCCGGCTCAGGGGCCCCGGATGCCCCACGGGTGACGGTGGGTCGCGTGGAGTGTCAGCCGCCGGTCAGGGTGGGGGTCAGTGCCAGGTGGTGTGCTGGTCAGTGCCAGGTGGTCTGGTGGTCGCGGTGGGTCGGAAGGTAGGCGCCGGGGGTGAAGTGGTGGTCGTAGAAGTCCACGTCGAGGTGCTGGGCCTGGAGGTAGTTGAGGATGTGCACGGTGGGGACGGTGCCCGGCAGCTTGCCGAAGGTCTCGTCGATGTAGCGCACCTCGGCGGTCAGGAGGCGGACGAAGCGTGCGTCGTACGGGGCCGCCGAGGAGCGTACGCGGCGGGTGTCGCGCCACGGGCCGGGTGTGTCGGGGTGGAACGGGCCGCCGGGGCCGAACTTCCGCTCGGTGAAGCGTTGCACCGCCTCGGCGGCGTCCCGGACGTGGGGGCGCGCCAAGGTCTCGAAGACGCCGGCCAGGCCCGTCGGGTTGGGCAGGGCCCACCTGTCGTCGTGCTCGACGTGGAAGCCCAGTCCGGGGACGGCCGGGTCGCCGGACGCGCCGAGCACCGAGAGGCGGTCGATCCCGTCGAAGGTCCAGCCGCCGAGGCCGAGGGCACCGAGCAGCAGGTGGCCGTTGTAGACGCCGGTGATGAGCTCCGCGCTGGCCTCGGCCAGGGTGTACTGCTCCACGAAGGAGAGCGGTACGGGGTCCCCGGCATGGCGCAGCGACGGGTCGTCCGCGCCGGGGAGCGGCCGCCCGTTGACGTCGTCGTACACGCCGTAGCCGTTCTGCAGGAAGAACGCGAGGTTGGCGATGAGGTGCTGGGCGAGGTCCGCGACGGGGATGACCAGCAGCGAGCCGGGGTGGTTGGCGATCCAGGTGTTGTGCCCCTCGACGTAGGGCTCCTCGCGTGGCAGCCACAGCCGTTCGGGCGAGAGCCTGCGGTAGCGGGCCGTGGTGGCGTTCAACCACCGGTCCACGTCGAGCCGGTCGCCTTCGGCGCCGTACGGTCCGTCGTCCGGTCCGTCGTCCGGTCCCTCGGCCGATCCCTCGACCGGCGCCGCACCGACCGGGACCTCGCCGGCGGGCGCCGCGTCACGGCTGGAGAGGAAGTAGGTGCCGGAGTCGTCCGTGAAGAAGAACTCGGTGGTGTGGAAGCCCGCGGCGGAGGGGAAGGTGCGGCCGCCGGCCGAGCCGGGGTAGTTGGGGAGGGCCGGCGCGTAGCCGGGGTGGTGGGAGATCCCGAAGTTCCATCCGGTCACGCCCGTGACGACGGCCAGGACGAGGGCCCGCTCCACCTCGCTGAGCGGCTGCACCGGCCTGCTGCTGGTGAAGGCCAGTTCGCCCGCCGGGATGCTGCCTCCGACCGGGAAGCGGCGCGAGCGGCGGCCGTTGACCGCTGCGACCAGGGGGAAGCGCAGCAGGGCGCCGATCGCGGCGCGCTCCTGCCCGGAGAGGCGGAGGGGGTTACCGGACATGCCGGACGGGGCGGACGGAGCGGGGGTGCCGGAGGTGTCGCGGGTGCCGGGGGCGCCAGGGGTTCCGGAGGTGTCGGGCACAGCAGGGTCTCCCTTGGTGTGGGGGGGCGGGACACGTTGTCGCGTCCAGCGTCCCCGGACCGCGGGCGCGGACCGCGTAAGCCGCAGCCCCGGTGCGTCGGTTCCACGATCGGCCGGCACGGTCGGTTCGGGCCGGCCCGGCGCCCGGCCGAGCCCGAACGGACGGCCCCGGCCCCGGCCCCGGCCCCGGCGACATGCCCGGCGCCGCGCTGCACAGCCGGGCGGGAGTGGTCCAGCCGATGAGGTCGGACGGAGCACGGGGCGAGCAGCCGCTCCTGGCCGGTCAGATCGCCAGCCCGTAACCCGTGGACCCGTCGAGCAGCCGACCGAACCGTTCCGGCTGTGCCAGCGCGATACGTTCGGCTTCTTCGCGCAGCGGCGCGGCCTCGGGTGGGTAGTGAGCGGCGGCCAGGGGAAAGGCGGTGTGCAACCGTCGGCGCAGGCCGTCGTCGTCGCAGTCGACGAAGGCCCTCATGGACGCCAGCCAGAGCTCGGGCCACAGGTCGGCGACAGCGTCGTTGTCCGTCTGCTCGGGCTGCGCCCGGAGGCGTCGCAGCTTCGCCCTCGCGTCAGCTACCGACATGACGCCGTCCCTCACCGAGACGAACAACTCCTCCCATCCAGGGACACTCGGCCCTTTCGGGACCCAGTAGGCCGCTTTCGAGGCGTTCGCCCGTTGAGGCCACCCCCCTTGGCCGACGGCGTCGATGATGTACCGCAGGACCGGCCGCCGTCCCAGTGCCGTGACGAGCGGGAAGACCAACTGGTTGGTCACATTGCCATCCAGCGGAAGAAGCGCGAGAAGTTCGGCTCGGTGACGGCGCACGAGGTGCAGATCTCGGCGCAGCACCCGGCTCAGCGCGAGCCGGTTGCCCTCCACGAGTTCCCAGCGCTGCCGCGCCGGCTCAAGGCCCAGAAGCGGGCCCCCGAGCCGAACGGTCTCCTCCGGCGCCAGGTGATCCATGAGCGCCTCAAGCCGTTGGGGCAGCTCCATATCGGCTGTCACGTGATCCCTCCCAGTGCCACGGGCTCCCGGACCGGCGCACCGCATCGCAGCCCCCGCGCGGCAACTTCGAGTGGAGCACACTCCGCGGGCGGCTAGGAAGCGTACGGATTGCGTATCACATGGCGGCGCTGCGCGGCTTCGAGAACGGTCCGCGGGAAGCGGTCACCGGCCACGTAGTGACGGCCTTTGGTCTGGCCGACGGCGGCAAGGACGCCCGACCTGACGAGGGCCTGCATGTCCCTCGTGGCCTGCTGCGAGTTCAGCCCCTCGCTCTTCTCATAGCGGGAACGGCGCACGCGTCCGGCTATGGCCACTTCGTGCAGGGCCGCCACCTGGCGATCGCTGACGCCGAGGCCCGCGGCGTGCTCGTCGAGCAGGAGCCAGACGTCGGTGGAACGCTCCACACGGTGCCGCACGCGCTGCGCCTGCTCGTGGTGGGCGCGCAGGCTGAAGGAGATCCACGGCCCCGTGCCGCGTTCCGGGGAGTAGACGGGACCGCCGACTTCGCGGAGCACCCTGTAGTAGTCCCAGGTGTTACCGGGCATGCCGAGCCATTCCTCGACGGAGGAGAACTCCGGTGCGAGCACTCGCTGCCGGGCGATGACGAGCGTTTGAAGGCTGCGGGACATCCGACCGTTGCCGTCGACCCACGGATGGATCTTCACCAGGTTGAGGTGCGCCATGGCGGCTCTGATCAGAGGGTGCGCGTCAAGGTCGCCTTCGTTGAGCCAGTCGACCAGCTCGCCGGTGAGAACCGGCAGTCGCTCGTCGCCGGGGCCCTCGTACTCGACACTGAGTGGATCACCTGCGGCACTGATGAAGATGGGTTTGCGACGCCACTGACCCGCCGGCCTGTCGCGGGTGTGGTGGTGTCCCTGCAGCATCCAGTGCAGAGCGTTGAGGAGTCCCTTGCTGTAGGAGAAGTCCTCCACGTCGTACAGGGACTGGAGATAGGTCATCATCTGCTGGTAGGCGAGGGTCTCCGCCTTGTCGACTTCGCTGGCGTTGATGCCCTCCCGCTCACCATCCATGAGGTCGGCGACATCACGCGCATCGACCTGGAAGCCTTCGATGGTGTTGGATGCGGCGATCGCCGAGGCCGTCAGAGCGCGACGTAGGTCCTGGGTCCACTTCGCAGGTGCCTGGCGCACCGCATGACTCAGTTCGGAGTGCATGGCGGTGATCTCTCCGAGAACCGTCTCGTCGACGGGGGTCAGGCGTGGTGTCGCATACAACATGAGGCAATGATACCCAGAAACTATCATTACCCCTCTCCATCGGCCTCCACTCACCCGACGGAGAAGCCCGACGGCCCCCATGCGCGGCACGTGGTGCTACCGGGTGCTACGGTGCGGCTCGTGCCGGCACAACCCGAGATCACGCAGCGTGACCTGCGCAGCCGGTCCAAGGAGTTCGCCGCGATGTCCCGCACAGCGTCGGGTGTCTCCCTCGAAGCCTTCCGGGCCGACCAGGACGCCACCGCCGAGCAGGGGACGGACGACCCCTGTGCCCGCTGAGTACGCCCAGGGCCTGCTCGCCACCGGCATCGTCGTCCTGTGCAAGTGGATCGACCCCGCGGAGCTCCCCGCCGAGGTCGCGATCACCGCCATCACCCTGGCCGAACGCGGTCGGCGCCTCGACATCCTCCAAAGGGCCGAAAACGAGTTCGACCCCATCCCCTTCGACACCGAGGCCGCCCGCATCTACGGAAGGGTCTGCGCCGCCGTGATCGGCGCCGGACGCAAACCGCGCCGCCGGGTCACCAGGTCGCCGGGTCGCCGGGTCGCCGGGTCGCCGACCTCATGATCGCCGCCATCGCCATCACCGAGGAACTCCCCCTCTTCACCACCACCCCCGACGACTACACGGGGCTCGACGGCCTTCTCGCCGTCGTGCCCGTCACCCGGCCCGCCGTCCTCCACGACCGGTAGGCGGCGAGGTGGGGCTTTCGCTGCACGGCGGGTGAACGGCGGGTGCGGCAGGTCGGGACCTGCCGCAGGTCGTCGTACGGCGCCTTGGGGGCAGGCGTCCGCCGCGTCGGTCAGACGTACGCTCCGGGCTGGGCCTGCGGTGCCGGGGCGGTTTCCTCCCGGCGGGCGCGGGCGAGCAGGCGCTGTCCGCGGAGGACGATGGTGCCCAGCCGGACCACGACCTCGCCGAAGGCCATCAGGATGAGGGCCACGACCCATGCCTGGGCGCTGGTGATGTCGTGGGCGGAGGAGAAGTGGGCGACGTGGGCGGCGCCGGAGGCGTGCGAGGACCACACGGCGAAGCCGAGGCGGAAGCCCATGCTGGCCACCCACAGGGCGGCCGCGCCGACGGAGGCGCGGACCCGTACCTGGCCGTCGGCGAGCCGGACGCGGGTGAGCAGGCCGCCGAAGAGGCCGAAGACGACGCCCGCGGCGGCGAACAGGCCCGCCAGCAGCAGGTCGTTGCCGGCGGTGGGGACGGGGTGCAGGTAGTTGACCGCCGCCCAGCCGATGATGGCCAGCGGCAGCAGCACGGTCCGCGCGGTCAGCCGCTCCTCGCGCATCTGGCGGAAGACGATGAGCACGAGGACGATGTCGATGATCCAGTCGGTGGTGGTCATGGCATCGAGCATCCGCTCCGGCGGCCCTCGTTCCCTCAACCCACGGGTGGAACCCGGGTGGACATCGCGTCTCCACCCCCGCCTGCACCCCAGGCGGCGGGCGGCGCACGGAAGCCGGCGGGCAGCAGGCGGCAAGCGGCAAGCGGCAAGCAACGAGCCGCGGGCGAAAGTCGGTTCGCTCAACCCGCCGCCGAGTCGTCACCGTGGCTCCGGACGATCTCCTTCATCTTGGCCACGGCGAACCCCCAGCCCTGTTGGACCGTGGGCTTGGCGGGGACCGCGATCTCGTCGGGGTTGGTGAGGACGTCGAGGAGGACAGGGCCCGGGGTCGCCAGCGCGGTGCGGACGGCGTCGTCGAGTGCGGCGGGGTCGGTGACGCGGATGCCGGTGAGGCCGAGGGCCGTCGCGACGGCGGCGAAGTCGGGGTTGTCCAGCACCGTGCCGAACTCCGGGAGGCCCGACTGCTCCTGCTCCAGTTTGACCATGCCCAGCCGGCGGTTGTCGAAGACGACCAGCGTGACCGGCAGGTCGTACGTCTTGAGGGTCATCAGGTCGCCGAGCAGCATGCTCAGGCCGCCGTCGCCGCAGAACGCCACCACCTGGCGGTCCCGGTCCAGCATCTGCGCGCCCAGCGCGTGCGGCATGGCGTTGGCCATGGAGCCGAGGTTGTACGAGCCGAGCAGCCGGCGGTCGCCGCGCATCTCGACGAAGCGGGACAGCCAGACGGTCGCCATGCCCGTGTCGGAGGTGAAGACCGCGTCCTCGGCGGCGTGCCGGTCGACCGCGGCGGCCAGTGCCTCGGGGCGGATGCCGTGCTCGCGGTTGTCCAGCGCCGAACGGACCCGGCCGATCAGGCCCTTGTCGTGCTCGGGGGCGGTCAGCCTGGTCTGCCCCTCGCGCCAGGACGCGAAGTGCTCGACCGCCTTCTCCAGGTGCGCTCGGTCACGGCCCTTCCCGCCGTCGCGCGGCGTCGCGGACAGCTCGGCCAGCAGGTCCCGGACGGTCACCCCGACATCCCCGACCAGACCGATCTCGACGGGGACCCGGCGGCCGATGTGGGTCGGCTCCGTGTCGACCTGGACCACGGTCGCGCCCTCGGGGTACCAGTCGCGGTAGGGGAAGTCGGTGCCGAGCAGCAGCAGGGTGTCGGCCTCCTGGAGGCTGGAGGCGGCGGCGGGGTTGCCGATCAGGCCGGTCTGGCCGACCTGGAAGGGGTTGTCGCCCTCGAAGCCCTCCTTGGCCTTCAGCGTCAGGACCATGGGCGCCGCCAGCCGCTCGGCGAGGGAAAGTACCTGGTCACGGGCGGCGCGGGCGCCGCGGCCGACGAGCAGGGTGACGCGCTCGGACCGGTCGAGCAGGGCCGCCGCGGCACGGACCGCGTCGCCGTCCGGCCGGGTCGTGGGCGCGGTGAGCGAGAACCTGGCCGGCCGGTCCGCGTCGAGCTGCCTCTCCCCGATGTCCCCGGGGACGGAGAGCACGGCGACCCCCCTGCGCCCGAGTGCGGTGCGGACCGCGGTCTCCAGCAGCAGCGGCATCTGCTCCGGGGAGGTCACCGTGGCGCGGAAGACCGCGACGTCGCTGAACAGGGCGTCGTTGTCGACCTCCTGGAAGTAGTCGCTGCCCAGTTCGGGCAGCGGCACCTGGCCGGCTATGGCCAACACGGGCGTGCGGCTCTTGGCGGCGTCGTAGAGGCCGTTGAGCAGGTGCACCGAGCCGGGGCCGACCGTCCCCATGCAGACCCCGAGGCTCCCGGTGAGCTGGGACTGCGCGCTCGCGGCGAACGCCGCCGCCTCCTCGTGCCGGCAGCCCACCCACTCGACGCCGTCGGAGGTGCGGATGGCGTCGGTCAACGGGTTCAGGGCGTCGCCGACCACCCCGAAGACCTGGCCCACGCCGAGTTCGGTCAGGGCGTCCACGATGACGCGGGCAACGGTACGGGCCACGGTTCCTCCAGTTCGGGCACAGACGTGGGAATCTCAGGACGTACGGGTCCCAGGACGTACGGGTCCGAGGACGTACGGGTCTCAGACCGTGAAGCGGTCGGGGTCGGCGGCGGACCAGTCGGCGGCCCACGAGGCGGGCGGGTCGAGCAGCAGTTGACCCGGCGACAGCCACTCGTGGAGTTCGTCGTAGGAACGGACCGTGTACGGGTCGATCCGCCGACGCAGCATGTGCGGGCGCAGTTGCGCCGGGTCGGTGACGCCCATGGACGCCATGATCTGGAGCGCGCTGGCGACCGTCGACTCCTGGAGCCGCTGCACGCGGGCGGACTTGTCACCGACGTCCAGGGCGCGGGCACGCCGGGGGTCCTGGGTGGTGACGCCCGTCGGGCAGGTGTTGGTGTGGCAGCGCTGGGCCTGGATGCAGCCGACCGCGAACATCATGGCGCGCGCGGCGTTCCCGTAGTCCGCGCCCTGGACCATGCGCTTGACGAGGTCGCTTCCGGTGGCGATCTTGCCGCTCGCGCCGATCCGCACCCGGTCGCGCAGCCCCGCGCCGACCAGGGCGTTGTGCACGGTGATCAGGCCCTCGGTGAGCGGCGTGCCGACGTGGTCGGCGAACTCCAGCGGCGCCGCGCCGGTGCCGCCCTCGGAGCCGTCGACGATGATGAAGTCCGGGGCGGTGTCCTCCTCGACCATCGCCTTGCAGACCGCCAGGAACTGGCTCCGCGAGCCGACGCACAGCTTGAAGCCCGCCGGCTTTCCGCCCGACAGCTCCCGCATCCGGGCGACGAACCGCACCAGTTCGCGGGGCGTGCTGAACACCCGGTGGTACGGCGGCGAGACGACGGTCCTCCCCTGCGGGACATCCCGTACCCGGGCGATCTCCGCGTTCACCTTCGCGCCGGGCAGTACCCCGCCGATCCCGGGCTTGGCACCCTGGGACAGCTTCAACGAGACGCACTTGACGCTGTCGTGCGCGGCCTTGTCCGCGAACTCCCCGGGGTCGAAGTCGCCGTCGGCGGTGCGGCAGCCGAAGTAGCCGGTGCCGATCTCCCAGACGATGTCGCCGCCGTGCCGCAGGTGGTATTCCGACAGCCCGCCCTCACCGGTGTCGTGCGCGAAGCCGCCGCCGGCGGCGCCCTTGTTCAGGGCCAGGATCGCCTGCGTGGACAGCGAGCCGAAGCTCATGGCGGACACGTTGAGCAGCGCCATGTCGTACGGCTTGGCGCAGTCCGGGCCGCCGATCCGCACGCGGGGCGCCTCGTCGGGCACCGGCCGGGGGGCCATCGACGGCACGAGGAACTCGTGGCCCGCGCGGTAGACGTCGCGCTCGGTGCCGTACGGTTCCTCGGCGTCGGTGCCCTTGGCGCGCTCGTAGACGATGCTGCGGGTGTCGCGGTCGAACGGGCGACCGTCGAAGTTGCGCTCGACGAAGTACTGCTGGAGCTCCGGGCGGATGCCCTCCCGCAGGAAGCGGGCGTGGCCGATCACGGGGTAGTTGCGCAGCACCGAGTGGCGCCGTTGCAGCAGGTCGTACGCGCCCAGCAGGCCGAGGAGGGCGAGGAGCACCGCGGCCGGCCACCACCAGGCCGAGGCGGTGAGGGCCGCGAGGACCGTCGCGGCAGCCAGCAGGAGGGTCAGGGCCACGGCACCGAATCTCATCACCCCGGCCGCCTAACCGGCGAACGCGGCTCCACACCGCGCACCGCGTCAAGCGTTGGTCATGGCCGCCATGGCCGCCATGGCCGAGCATCCCGCCACCCGGGCCGGCCGCATGGAGAAACCGGGCGCTGCCGTCGCCGATTTCGAGGGCTTGGGCGGCTCCCTGACCGTCGTGGCCATCCGGCCGGACCGCCCCCGCCGCAGCCGCACCCCTGTGGGGCGGGGCCCGCACCCGGCGGGCGGCATCGGCCACGCGTCCTCGGTACGCGGCTCACCTGCGGGTCGCCGGCGGAGACAGGCCGCTTCGTTACACCGATGCCAGTGCCCCGGTCCGGCCGGATGCCGAAGAATGAGCCTATGGGTGATGCTGGGAAGTTCCGGGAAGAACTCGCCGCGCAGATTGCGCAGTTCGACCGGCAACGAGCGCAACGGGTCGCCGCCCTGGCGGAGGAGGAGCGTCAGCGGGTGCTGACCCTGTTCCCCCTGTCGGGCTGGCGGGACCTGGAACTGGAGCGGTACGCCTTGGGGCCCGACGGGCGCCGGAGCGGACTCTCCTTCTGCCGGCTGATGGAGTACGGCACCGACAACTTCGGCAGCATCCGCGGCGGCAGTGCGGCCAAGCACATCGTCTACCAGCACCGGTCGGGTCAGTGGCGAGTCGTGCCCAGTGCACTGCGCGGTCTGGAGGTGGAGGCCGCCTGGGCCGCGGTGCGTTCCGAGTTCGTGACGGCCTTCGATGCGTCGAGCCGGGGGGCGTACGAGCTACTGGACGACCTGGAGTCGCTGTCGTACGGCCAGGCACTGACCACCAAGGCACTGGCGGTCTACTTCCCAGGTGAGTTCCTGCCCGTCTTCTCCGCCGCGCACGTCCGTCACTTCGCCGCGTTGCTCGGCGGCAGGCCACGTGGGTACTCCTCCGGTGTGCGTACGTGGCGGGCGAACCGTGAGCTCCTCCATCTCCTGCGGGAACAGGAGGAGTTCACCGGATGGAGCCCCCATGAGGTGATTGACTTCCTGTACGCCTTCCACGATCCGCGTCCGCAGGACCGAGTGGTCTGGAAGATCGCCCCCGGGGAACGAGCGAGCCTCTGGGAGGACTGTCTCCAGCACCGCCGCATCCGGATCGGGTGGGACGAGGTCGGCAGTCTGGGGCAGTACGAGAGCGACCTGGAACTCAAGGCCGCGTTGGACCAGCAGTGGCCGCGCAGCACTGGTGGAAACCTGCGTCTCGCACGGCAGATGCTCGCCTTCCGCGACCTGGAACGTGGCGATCTCATCGTCGCCAACCGAGGGAAGTCAGAGGTACTGGCCGTAGGCACCGTCGTGGGCGGTTACGCCTACGAATCCGGCGAGCAGGCTCACCGCCACACCGTGGGCGTCGACTGGGACACCTCCTACTCCCAGAGCTTCGATACGCCCCGGCACGCCTGGCAGCAGACGCTCGCCAGGGTGCCTGCTTCCCTGATGCGGGAGATCCGGCAGGGGCGGGGTCGACGAGTCGCCGCTGAAGCCCCCGGTCCGGCAGGTGCGGCCGAGGGGGTCGAGGAGCCCGGTGTCCTTGAGGGGAGCGCGGCGGAGGGGACCGTGCCGCCTGATGACGAGCTTCCCGATGACGTGCGGAACGTACGGGATCTGCTGGAACACAAGGGGCAGGTCGTACTCCAGGGACCGCCCGGCACCGGAAAGACCCGGCTGGCGCTCAACGTCGCCCTGGCCCTGGCGGGACGCGCGGACGTGATCGAGGCCAGCTCGACAGAACGGGCCGCTGTTCTGGCGCAACTGTCCGCGGTGCCCGAGAACGCGGGCGTCCCTGAGGAGGAGCGGGCCGCGCGGCTCACGATGGTCACCTTCCACCCGTCCTACGGGTACGAGGACTTCATCGAGGGGTTCAGGCCGGACACGGCGGCGAAAGGGGCCGGCCTCCATCTGAAGATGAAGAACGGGGTGTTCCTGCGGGTCTGCGCGGCTGCCAGGAAGCTCCCGGAGCAGGTGTTCCTGCTGGTCGTGGACGAGATCAACCGAGGCGATCTGCCGCGTATTCTCGGCGAGTTGATCACCCTGCTGGAACTCGACAAGCGGGAATCCGTCTCCATCACCCTGCCGACCAGCGGGCGTCAGCAGACCGTACCGCCGAACGTCCGCATCATCGGCACCATGAACTCCGCGGACCGCAGCGTGAGTCACATCGACTCGGCGATCCGGCGCAGATTCGCGTTCCTCGACGTGCCGCCGGACCTGGACGCTCTGGACGGCGAGGTGGAAGGGCTGGGGCTGGCCGCCTTGCTGGAGGGTCTGAACGAGCGGCTCGACACTCATTTCGGCCCGGATCATCTGCTGGGCCAGGCGTACCTCCTCGCCGACGACCGTCCGCTCGCCACGGTCGAGCAACTCTCCCACGCCTTCCACCACGAGATCGTGCCGCTCGTGGCGGACTACTGCCTCGGTCGCCCCGAACTGCTGCGGGCCGTACTGGGAGAGTTGGTGGACGACAAGACGGGCCGGGTCGTGCAGACCAATCCGCAGGACCTCCCGGGGATCCTTGCGAAGGTCTTCGTCACCGCCGGGGTCACCGACGAGGACGACGTACCGGCCGAGCCCGAGTGGGACGGGGAGTAGCCAGGTGCCACGGACCCCTGCCAGGAGGGACGTGACGCTCGACGAGTACGCATCGTGCAGAGTTCCGACGTCCGATCTGAGCTCCGAAGATCTCCACAGACTCCGTTCCCTCAAGTCCGTCGGTGTGGTGGAGAAGCAGGGCCACTACGTCCTCACCGCACGGACGGTCACCGGGGTCATGGAGCTCAGCCGCATTCGGCTGGTGCTCCGCCCCAAGTTCCCGATCGCGGGGAACCGGCTGATCGACTGGCTCTCGTACGCCAACGGACAGAACGGCACCGTCGACGAGGAACTGCGCAACTGGTCTCTCGGCAAGGACGGTTACGCGGCGCTGGTACCCGCCGCCCTGCTGTACGAGTGCCGCCTGCTGTTGCGTCGCGGCCTGCGCCGGGACTACGTACGCCGACAGCGTGTGGACACCGCGCTGCGGGGTCGGCTGAACGTGGAGGCACAGGCCACCAGGTGCTTCGGCGCGGTCGACCGACTGCACGTCAGGACCTTCGAGTACGAGGACGGAGGCTGGGAGAACCTGGTGTGCGGCGCAGCCCTCGCCACCGCAGCCGGACGCGTGAGCTCGCCGCTTCTGAAGCACCAACTTGCCTCCACAGCAATGGACTTCCCGAACTCCCCTCGGCTCGCCGACGCACTGTCGCTGCTCGCCCGCGCCCAGTACTCCGCGCCCAACGCCCACTACCGGCCTGCCCACGCATGGGCACGCATGGTGCTCGGCGGAGGCGGTCCCAACGATCTGCTGGATCCCTACGGCTTCGGAGCACAGGGGCTGCTCCTCAAGCTGGACGGGCTCTGGGAGAGCGTGGTCCAGCGGATGGCGGCAGAGGCCGCGGCTGCGGTCGGTGGCCGGCTGGCCGAAGACGAGACCGACCGCATCCGGACACACGGGAGGCATGGGAGCGGCACGCCGTACTTCCGACCCGACGTCCTGTTGTCCTTCGCTCCGCCCGGGGCATCGTCCGCGACCTACCTTGCCGTGGACGCGAAATACAAGAACTACGCGAAAAGGAATGTCTCCCGCGAGGACCGGCATCAACTCCTGACCTACATCGCCGGCTATACCGACCCAGCGAATCCACTTGCCCTGGTGGTCCACCCCGACCCTCAAGGACCGTCCAGCCACCGGTTGGAATTCCAGGGACCACGCGGGCTGGTGGGCCGCATTCTGGTGCTCGGTCTGGACACCCGCTCCGATCCGAGGACGGCGGCCGAACCGCTACGGACGGAGATCGCCGCCTTCGCCGCGTCCGCGGCCACGGGCCGACCACCGACGTGAGCAGGTGAGCAGGTCAGCCGGGCCGCTGCCCACCGTGGTCACCTTCGCGCGCTCTCGGCCAGGCGGACGGCCAAGGCCGAGAGGTCGGAGACGCGGAGTACCCGTCCGCCGGAGCCGGGCAACGGGACGTGCAGGGACGTGGTCCATCGGCCGGGGAGGGACCCCGCTCCGTGGACCGCGCCGGCCAGGGCGCCGGTGACGGCGCCTACGGTGTCGGTGTCGCCGCCCAGATCGATCGCGGCGCGTACCGCTTCCTCGTAGGAGCCGGTGGTCCGCACCGCCCAGACGGCTGAACCGAGGCAGGGCCAGACGGCTCCGTTGAACTCCGTCGCCTGCTCAGGCCGCCAGCCCGGGGCCAGTACGGTCGCGTACCGCTCGCGGTGGCCGGGATCAACCACGGCCAGCGCGTCGGGGACGGCCTCCACCGGATCGGCGCCCTCCAGCGCGATGCGCAGCAGGTCGTGGAAGATCGCGGTGCCCTCCCACGCGGCGGGGTCCCCGTGGGTGAGCGCGGCCAGACGCCGCCCGGCCTCCACGGTGGCGGTACGGCCGCGTCCCGCGAAGTAGACCCCGGACGTGGCCGCCCGCATCAACGCACCGTTACCGGCGGCACGGTGATGGGTCCGGAAGTGCTCGTCGGCCGCGCGGTCCCAGGGCAGGCCGTTGGTCAGGACGTCCTCGGTCTGCAGCCCGATGTCCTTCGGGTCGGCCGCAGCCCACCTCCGGAACCGAGCGAACACGTCCGGCAGATCCAACCCGCCCCGCTCCACCAGCGACTCACCCACGCACACCGCCATCTGCGTGTCGTCCGTCGCCTCGCCGGGCTCCCAACCGCCGCCCCCGCACATCTCCCCACCGCAGCCCGGCTCGGGAAACCGCGCGGAGAACACCCCCGCCGCTCCGAACTCGAACGGCGCTCCCAGCGCGTCCCCCACCGCCGACCCGACCACCGCCCCGACCGCACGCTCCACCCGATCCATCCCCGCAGCATAGGAGCGAGGGGCACAAGCTGGGCTCGGGGGATGGGGCGGGTTTGCTCGGGGCGCACCGGGGGGCGGGAAACTCTTTGCCGGGGTCGGTGGCCCATCATGAAAGATGGTGAACTGTGCGGAATTTACGCCCCCCGAGAGCCGCCCACCCGATTCGGCCAAAGTAATTATGCAACTTTGTTGAAGGGTTGACCGGCCCTACTCGCCGCCCCTACATATTGGTCTTGACCAATCCGCTCGACTGGTCGGGACGACTCCGTTCCCCCCACCGTGCGACGCGTCGCCCTGCCGTTCCCACGGACGAGCGGGGTTGCCGCGACGCGAGAGCGCCTCTCCCCTCCTGGAGGATTCCATGCGAGTCGGAAGACAGATTCTGCGCAGGGCACTCATCACCGGCTCGGCACTCGGGCTGACCGTCGGCGGCGTCGCCTTCGCGGTGGCCTCGGCGCCCGCCGCGCAGGCGGCCTCCACGTGCGCCACGGCGTGGAGTTCCGGCACGGTCTACACCGCCGGCCAGCAGGCGAGCGAGAACGGGACCAACTACACCGCCAACTACTGGACCCAGGGCAACGACCCGGCGACCAGCAACGGCGGCAGCGGCAGCGGCCAGCCGTGGACGTCCAACGGCGCCTGTACCGGCGGCTCGTCCGGCGGGTCGGGCGGGACCACCGGCGGCAGCACCGGCGGCAGTGGCGGCACCGGGACCGGCTCCGCCAGCGGGCTGGTCTTCAGCCCGTACAAGGACGTCACCATCAACATGAACTGGAACACCTACCAGATGCAGTCGGCCGCCGCCGGGTCCGTACTGCCCGTGGTGGGCTCCGGCAGCATGGTGTCGCAGTACCTTCCGAAACTGCCCGCGCTCACCGTCGCGTTCGCCACCGGCGCCTGCGGCAGCGAGAACTGGGGCGGTGTCTCGGGCGCCAACTGGGCCGCCGAGAACGTGCCGCAGCTCAAGGCCGCCAACCTGAACTACGTCGTGTCCACCGGCGGCGCGGCCGGCAGCTTCACCTGCGACTCCACGGCGGGCATGGACTCCTTCATCGCCCGCTACGCCAGCCCGAACCTGGTCGGCATCGACTTCGACATCGAGAGCGGCCAGAGCGCGGCGAGTATCCAGAGCCTGGTCGCCGCGGCGGCCGGGGCGCAGGCGCAGTACCCGAACCTCCAGTTCTCGTTCACCCTCGCCACGCTGGGCGCGTCCGACGGCAGCTACGGCGGCGTGAACTCGCTCGGCGACCAGGTCGTCAAGGCGGTGCTCGGCTCCGGCCTGAAGAAGTACGTCATCAACCTGATGACGATGGACTACGGCAACGCCTCCAGCGGCGTGTGCGTCGTCACCTCCGGCACCTGCGAGATGGCGCAGTCGGCGATCCAGGCGGTCAAGAACCTGGAGCACACCTACGGCGTCGCGGCGAGCAAGATCGCCGTCACCCCGATGATCGGCATGAACGACGCCACCAGCGAGATCTTCACCCCCGCGGACGTGGACACGCTCACGTCGTACGCGGTCAGCAACGGCCTGGCCGGGCTGCACTACTGGTCGCTGGACCGGGACACGCCCTGCTCCGCCACGTACGCCTCCCCCACCTGCAACTCCGTCTCCAGCACGACACCGCTGGAGTACACCAAGAAGTTCCTGAGCGACCTCGGGGACTGACCAGGACCAGGCACCAGCCGACGGGCCGCGCACGGACACCGTGCGCGGCCCGCCCGCGTCACAGCAGCACCCCGCGCCGCCGTTCCATCAGCGCGCGGAGCTCGGGTTCCCGGCGGTCGGCCACCTTGAGGAAGACGGTGTTGTCGGCGCACCTGAGCCGACCGTCGTCGATGGTGCCGGCGATGAGCTGCGCGACGCGGAAGAAGACGGCGTCCGTGAGCTGGCGTCCCAGCGACTCCAGCCACTTCGTGCCCGCCGTGGCCAGCACCGCGAACGTGTGCGGCGTCTTCCCCCCGTAGCGCCTGGCGACCGAGTCGAGGCAGTCGATCGCGTCCAGCGCCTGCCGCGCGAGCTCGTCGTCGCGCGGCCGGCCCGTCGACTGCGACAGGATCACCGAGCTCCAGGTGGTCAGCACCCGGTGGTCGGTGTCCCCGCCCGTGCAGGCGCGGGCGGTCTCCATGTAGTTCCTCGCGATGTCGAGGTCGCCGTTCTCCAGCTCGTACTCCCCGCACTGCAACCAGTAGTGGAAGTCGCTGCTGAGACGATCGTGCACCAGGGCGTAGATACGGCGGACCACGTACGGGGAGAGTCCGAGGTTGAGCATCAGCCGGTGGTTGAGCAGCCGCTCCATGACCCGGCGGTAGGGGCTGGCGTAGTCGCGCTGGTGGCCGGCCCGGCTGGAGTAGAAGAGCAGGAGCTGGCTGAGGATCTCCTCCAGCCGCTCCGGGCGGTTCTTCAGGATGGACGACAGCACGGTGTCCGCGATGGTGCGCTGCTTGGACCGCACCGTCCGGTTGGGGCCGAGCGTCAGGAGGTTCGACTCCAGCAGGGAGGCGATCGCCCGCTGGATGCGCGGGCTGGGCCGGCCCCGGGACACGATGAGCGCCAGGTCCACCTCGTGGATGCCGCGGGCGCTGAAGACCTGCTGGGAGTCGCACAAGCACACCGCGGCGTACGCCGCCGCCTGCAACGCGTCCAGCTCGTCGAACTCGCTCCTGACCTTGTCCTCGAACCTCTCCCCCGTCACGACCTGGATCATGGCGGCCAGCAGGCTGCGCTCGCAGATCTCCCGCAGCTTCTCGACCCGCAGGGACTCCGGGTACCCGGCGAACTTGCCGAGCAGCCGCCGCTTCTTGAGCGTCCTGAGCAGGTTCTTCAGGTCGTCGTCGGTCAGCGCGCGGTCGAAGGAGACGCGGGTGGCGGGGAAGTTCGCCGCCACCTCGTCCCTGCGCGTCGTGCGGACCGTGGCGACCACGAGGGTGCGGCCCTGCGCGTTGAGGCTACGCAGCAGGGGCGCGGAACTGCGCTTGAAGATGTCCACGTCGTCCACCAGCACGGCGTCGAAGCCGACCGACAGGGCCTGGTCCTCCATGCGCCCGCGGCTCTGCGTCGAGTCCCGGTCGATCCACCCGACGGACTTCCCGGCGGCGTGCAGGTCGTAGCCGAACTGCATCAGGGCGGTCGACTTCCCCGAGCCGGCCCGCCCCTCCACGATGACGACGGGGAGGAGGCCGTTGGGCCCGGGCGCGGCCGCCTCCTTGATCCGGGCCAGTTGCGAGAGCCTGGCCGCGAACCCCTGGTTCTTGATCTCCGCCCAGGTGGGCTCGCGCCCCTTCAGGAAGTCCTCGCTCCCGCGACCGGCGGCGTCGACCAGTGTGGCGACCAGGCTGATGCCCGTGTCGGTCTGCTCGGTCGACCTCAGCCGCGAGAGTTCCCGGTGCCCCTGTTCGAGGCTCTCGATCCCCGGCCGCAGCACGTCGTGGCAGAACGCCGGCACGTCCATCGGGATGTGCGTGATGCCGGCCTGTTCGAGGCGCGCTCCGTCCGCGACGCCGCCGGCCGGTGTCACGACGAAACGGGGGTAGCTGGACTCGGTTCCCGGCGGAGCCACCAGGTCGACCAACTGCCACAGGGAGGCACTGTCGGGTGCCAAAGAGAGGAAGGCCACCGGCTGGAAGAGCGCCTCGGCCAGGAACCGTTGCAGCCAGTCGCTGCGCGGAGGAGCGCCGTCGGTCCGGTACTCGCTGAAGTCGACGGTGCCCAGCCCGTCGCCGACGAAGCCCTGCATGGCGACGTACTCGGTGATCTTGACGCTGGTGGGCCAGTCCGTCGTGGCGTCCACCGACAGGGCGGTCCGCGCGAGGTCGGGATCGGCGGCGATCCCCTTGCGGAGAAGGTCCGAACCGGAGAAGTCGTAGACCACCGACCAGGGGGTCTGCAACAGCCTCTTCACCGCGTAGGGCGTGGGGCCGTCGTCGGTCTTCAGGGCGTCCAGGTAGGTCTCCACCTGACGGTCCTCCAGGCGGCGGCGCACCGCCGCCCAGGTCTCGGCCAGGCGTGGTTCGGGGCTGGGGACCTGGCCGAACACCGCGCGCGCGAGGCGTCGGTTGAGCTCGTCCAGGGAGACCGGGCCCTGCCCGCCCGCGTCGACGAGGCCGGAACCCACGACGAGGATCATCCGTCCGGAGGCGATGTGCCGGTAGAAGTCCTGGAGCGCGGCACGCGGGGCGGCCGGTGCGGGCTGGGCCGCCAGGCGGGTCGACGGACGCGGGGGCGCGGCGGCCGCCCCGGTCCCGACCGGCCACAGGGTAAGGCGCCGCGTCGCCGACGGCTCCGGCCCCGTGCCCTTCCAGGCGTGGAGTCCGCCGGCACCGTCGGCGTCCAAGCGGAGGATCTGGTGTCCCTCGTCGTTCAGCAGGTTCCAGGACGGCGACTGCGGGTCGCGGGCAGGTGTCCCGGCCCGCTCCGCGACGGGAAGCAGCGGGGACCCGCTCGTGGGTTCGGCTCCGGCGCGCACGGCGTGCGAGGCGAGGAGCACCGTGGCCCGGTTCCCGGCCGTCCACTCCGTCCAGTCACGCCCCACGGCGGCGTCGAGCTGTTCCGGCGCACAGGTCGCCAGGTCGCCCTGGGCCTCGGTCGTGAGCATGCGGAAGACCGTGTTGGCTCCGACGAGGCCGATGCGCAGCCCGCCGACCTCGATCCGCAGGGACTGGTCGCCGGGGAGGAGGCCGTGCCGCCACTCCAGGTCCGGTGCCTGCCAGGCGTCGGCCCACTGGCGGTAGGCGGAGAACCGCTCGTGCAGGGCTTCGAGGACGTCCTGCGCCTCGCCGCTCCACACGTCGGCCGACGTGTCGGTCCAGTCGCGGGTCAGCGCCCGCGCGAGCATGCTGCCCGAGCGGACGGGGTCGAGGTCGTGCGGCCCGGGGGCGCAGACGACGACGGGGAGGTCGTGGCCGGCGGGGAGGTTGTCGATGCACTGCTCCAGCACTCCGTCCAGTAAACGGCCGGCTTCCTGGTAGGCGGTGTCGTCGCGGCCGCGGACCCCGGCCAGGAGCACGGCGTCGAGGGTGTGCCCCTCACCGAGGAACGAGGCCAGTTGTTCGCGCAGGCGCGCCCCACGGCGGGTGCGCTCGTCGACGGAATCGGGGGACGGACCGAGGAGCAGCAGGTTCGCGGTCACGGGCGTCTCAGTCCTTCACCAGGGAGATGGCACGGATGGCCGGCCGGGGGATCAGGAGCTCCACGGCGTCCCGCCCGCAGACCCCCGGGGACGTGCTGAGGGACAGGAAGTCCTTGCCCACCGTCTGCTCGTCGACCTGCCCTCGGAGCGTGGCGGCGGTCCCGGGGCACAGCGAGGAGAGCTGCGAACGGTAGCCGGCCTCGACGGCGACGGTGCCCGCACGGGTCTCCTGCTGCGGTTCCATGAGGACGCCCAGGCCGAGGGCGAGCAGCGTGGCGCACATGGCCGCGACGGAGGACCGGTTGGCCCACCGCTGCCGCCCGTCGACGGCGTCGGCCTCGTCCCGGGTGAGCTGGAGCACCGCCTCGACGAGGGCCTCCCGGCTTCGCACCCGCTGGGGACCGGCCAGCACCTTGACGGGCGCGGCCACGGCGTAGAGGTAGAGCACCGCGGCGAGGAGCCAGAACACCACCGCCGCGATGCCCGCCACCTGGGCGGGCACCTGCCTGTCGTCCAGGCCGGCGTAGGTGAAGGTGGCCACCAGTCCGCCGGCGAACAGCGTCAACGTCGACTGCGCGGCCTGGGCCCGCATGCGGGCGCTGCTGCCGGAACGCACCCGCTCCCCGTAGTACGCCTCGCTGATGACCGCGAACAGGGCGTCCCCGAGGAGTTCGTGCTCGTTGTCGTGAGGTACGTCCTGTGTCATGTGCCCCCCTGACCCACCGGATGTCAGATCGTACGACTTTCCATAGCCGGGGTGGACTCACTCGCACAGATCCGCCGATATTCGGCCGAGGACGGCAGATCCGGCCGCGGGGCGGGGGCGGCGCCCCCTGGTCGGTGCGGCCGCTCCTCGGCACCGGAAAGGGGTGGAGGAAGCGGACGGGCGCGGGAGGGTGTGACGTTTTCGGAGCCGGCTGCGCCTTCGGTGGGGGCCGCGCGATCCGCGGCCCGCGGTCCGGCGGATGGAGGCGCGACACGATGGAGCACATCGCAGGATCGGTGAGCAAGGGCCGCGCGGAAGTACTCGGCCCGCGGCTCGCCGCGGACGTCGTCGCCATGGCGCGGGAAGGAGCCGGGATCCGGCTCGACTACTCGCCCCCGAGCCTGGCCCTGCTGGACCGGGTCATCGACGGCATCCGCCGCGAGGGCCCGCCGACCGAGGCGGTCGCGCCCGTGCTGACCGGCTTCGGGGCGTACACGGGCGAGGTGCTGCACAGGTCCGCCGGTGCGGTGTGGACGGATTTCGACGAGGCCCAACGCGCCACGTTCGGGCAGCCGTTCGGCATCCGTGCCGCCGACGGGCGGGTGTGGAACCCGCTCGGAAGAGCTGTCAGGCGGTACCACGACGGCCCGGCGCACAGCCTGCGCCTGTTCTACCTCGCGGTGGTGGGCCGGGCGCAGGTGTGACGGTGTCCGGCACCGTACCGGTCGGGACGCCGGTCGGCACCGTACCGGTCGGGACGCCGGCCGGGACCGCGAGGGGGAGGCCGGCCGGACGCGCGGAGGGATGAGGGACACGGACACCGGTACGCATACGGGTGCGGGTGCGGATACGGACACGGACACGGCTGCGGGTGCGGACACGGGTGCGGGTGCGCGGAGGCGCGCGCGGACGGACGCGTGGACGGGTGCGCGGCGGTCGCCCGGTGCGGGCGGGCACGAAGAGGACGGGGTGGGCGCGGCGAGACCGCACCGGCACGCGCGGATGGGCGACACGGAGTTGGGCGACGCCGTCGCCCGGGCCCGTGGCGGGGACGAGGCCGCCTTCGGCACCGTCTACCGGGAGCTCCATCCGATGCTGCTGGGCTACCTGCGCGGCCTGATCGGGGACGACGCGGACGACATCGCCTCGGAGACCTGGCACGACGTCGTCCGGGACCTCCACTCCTTCCGCGGCGGCGGCCAGTCCTTCCGGGGCTGGACCGCGGCGATCGCCCGGCACCGGGCGCTGGACCACGTGCGGCGCGGCCGGGTCCGCCCGCGCACCACGGCGCTCGACGACGACACGGCCGAACGCGTCGCCGCCCGTACGAGCACCCGGGACTCGGAGGGCGCGGCCCTGGAGAACCTCTCCACCGCGCGGGCGCTCTCCCTGATCGCGGAACTGCCCCGGGACCAGGCCGAGGCGGTGCTGCTGCGGGTGGTGCTGGGGCTCAACGGGCCCATGGCGGCGGAGGTGTTGGGCAAACGGCCCGGCGCGGTGCGCACGGCGTCCCACCGGGGGCTGAGGCGCCTGTCGGAGCGTCTGAAGGACGCCGAGGAGAAGTAAGGGATGAACGAGAGCGGAGAGCACGGCCGGCGGGGCGGGCAGGTCGGCGGCGGTCGGGACGCGGCCGCGGCCGCCGGGCGCGACCGGGAGCAGGGACAGGACCGCGGGCGGGGAGGGGACCGCGCACGCGGGGGGCTCGGCAGCGGGGATCTCGAAAGTGGGGGGCTCGGGAGCGGGGGGCGTGGAGCGCGCGGGCGGGTGCCGCGTCTGCGGCGCCGCTGGCCGCGGCCGTCCCTCGCGGAACGGCTGCTCGACGGCGAGGACGTCGCCGACACCGACCCGCGGACCGCCGCGACGGCCGAACTGCTCGCGGCGGCACGGGCCGTGCCGCCGGGCAGGCCGCAGGACGAGGCCGCGGCGCTGGACGCCTTCCGGCGCGCGGCCGGTGCGGGTGCCGGAACGGGCCTCGCGGCCGGCGTCGGTCCCGGCCCGGCTTCCACGGCAGGCATCGGCCCCGGCTCGGCTTCCACGGCAGGCGTACGACCCGAACCCGCCCGCCCGGGCGGAGTTGACGCCGAACCCGCCCGCCCGGCCGCCGCGGGCGCCGGTCCCGGCCGGGGGGCCGCCGCGGGCGGGGGCTCCGACCGCGCACCCGGCGGCGTACCGGTCCCGGTCGTCCGCGGCAGCCGCTGCCGCACGGCGCGCGGCCCCCGCCTGGCCAGGGCTCTGGCCTGCGGCGTGGTGGCCGTGGCCGCCCTCGGCGGGGTGGCCCTCGCGGCACAGAACGGCGCCCTCGCGCGCCCGTTCGGCCCGTCCGGCGGAGGCGGGCACCACCCGTCGGCGCCGGCTTCCCCCGCCCGCGCCACGGGGACCGCGCCGGAAGTGCCCGACACGCTCGGCCCACGACCGGGTTCCGGCCCGTCCACGACACGGACCGGCACCGTCTCGCCGTCACCGGCAACCGGGTCTCCCGCACCGGACGCGCCCTCCGTCGCCGGCGCGCGGGGGCTCTGCACGGCGTACACCGAGGCGGAGCGCCAGGGGCGGTCGCCCGCAGGGGCGGTACGGGCCCGGCTGGCCGAGGCGGCGGGCGGCGTCGCGGGGATCGACGCGTACTGCGCCGCGCTGACGGGCCCACCCGCCCCCGCGACCGGACACGGCCACGGTGTGAACAGCGCCGGGCCGCACACGACGCCGTCCGCGTCCCCGTCCACGTCCTCGCACGCGTCCCCATCCGCGTCCCCTTCCTCGCACGCGTCCTCGCACGCGTCCGCGGCGCCGGAGGCCGCCACCCCGAACGCCAACGCCGCCCGGGCCACGCCCGGTACGGCCCGGCGTGGATGAACAACGCCTTCCCCCCACGGTGGTGGGGCCGCATGGTACGGGCCGCTCATGGTGCGGGCCGGAAGGGGGAAGCCCCTTCCGGCCCGCGGTGGGCGCCCCTGCGTACGGGGCGGAGGTGACGTGAAGGTCGGGACGGGTCAGAACGCCCCGACGCCGTTCGGGGTGCCGAGACCGGTCGGGCCGTCCCAGCCGACGCGCGCGGTGCACCACTGGCTGGTCGAGCAGCTGCCGTTGCTGCCCGAGGTCACGTCGAACAGCGAACCGGAGTGCGTGTACGGGTAGTTGTTGTCGATCGAGGCGGTGTTGCCGGCCAGCCCGTAGACGGAGGCGATGATCGGCGAGGAGACGCTGGTGCCGCCGAAGACCATCCAGCCGACGTAGCCCTGGTAGGCGGTGCTGTCGTAGACCGCGACGCCCGTCGAGGGGTTGGCGACGGCGGAGACGTCGGCCTCGGCCCGCTTGGAGCAGCCGGTCCCGAAGGAGGAGGCGGAGGTCAGCGCGGTGTTGTACGCCGAGCAGCCGCTGCCCGCGCCGCTCCACGCGGTCTCGGTCCAACCACGGGTGTTGGAGGCGGTGCTGAGCGTGGTGCCGCCGACCGCGGTGACGTAGTGGGAGGACGCCGGGTAGCTCGCGCCGTAGCCGCTGTCACCGGAACTGGCGGTGACCGCGATCCCCGGGTGGTTGTAGTACGAGCCGTAGCTGGCGTCCGAGGCGTCGGAGCCGCCGTAGCTGTTGCTGATCGCCACCACGCCCGAGGTGGCCGCGGCGCGGTTCACCGAGGCCCCCAGGTCCGCGAAGGACGCGCTCTTCGCCTCCACCAGCAGGATGTGGCAGTTGGGACAGACCGCGGACACCATGTCGATGTCCAGGGAGATCTCCTGCCCCCAGCCGCCGTCCTTCGCCGGGTAGCTGGTGCCGCCGTTCTGGTCGATCTTCTTGAAGCAGCCGTTGGCCGTGGTGCAGGCCGGCAGCCCGAACTGGCTGCGGTAGACCGCCAGGTCGGCCTCCGCGGTCGGGTCGTCGTAGGCGTCGACGATCGCCACCGTGCGGCCCGAACCCGCGGTGCTGGAGGGCAGCTTGTACGCCGACTGGAGGCTGGAGGGCCCGTAGCCGGACGGGGTGGCGTTCGGCGCGACGGTCTTCGTGGCGACGATGTCGGTGCGCACGAGCGCCGCGCAGGCGGCGTGGCCCGGAGCGGCGGTGGCGCAGGAGCGCGCGGTCGCGTGGGTGGAGCCCGACGCGGCGTCCGAGGCGGCGGCCGGGCCGAGGATCGTGAGCGGGATCGCCGCCAGGGCCGCGACGCCTATGCTCAGCAGCCGTGCGCGTGAGCGCAGTTGCATGTGAATCTCCTTGGTTGGTGGCCGATCGGGGTGTCGGCCTCGGCAGCCGTCCGGCCCGTTGCCGCCCGGGTCGGGCGGACGGCGGCCGGTGCTGCCGTGTCAGGGAGGGCGGCGCGGGGCGCGAGGAGCGCCCGGGCCACCGGGGTGCCGCGCGGGTGGGCGGCGGTGGAGGTGTGGCGGGGGCGGGGGTCGCGGCCGGGGGTGGTCGCCGCGCCGCGCTCGACCGTGGGGCCGGGAGCGGGGGTTCGGGTGCGGGAGGCACTCCCGGACGGTTCGGTCAGGTTCATGACAGTCAGGTTCATGACAATACGCAGCGCCGAGGATTCGATCGCTCGGCCACCGACATGACCCGCGTCCTGGGCGCTCCGCGCGCCGCCCGCCGTCCTCACCGCCGCACGGAACGCCACGAAGTGCTCCCTCCGCCCGCGGCGGACCGCCGCAGGGAACTCCGACATGTCGCGCCGCGACCCCGTCAGGACCGCGAACCGCGCCGACGGGGTGCAGTGTGGGGCCAGGCGGGCCCGCCGCGCAAGGGCCCGCTCAAAGCGGACGAAAGGGCCGATGGCCGATACCAACGGGGTCCAGCGGGACGGAAGTTGCGTCGGGCGGGGCCGCGGCGGGGGGACCGTGGGCATCGGCTCGGGCGGTGGTGAGCGCGCCCGGATCGTGTGCGGGCGGCCCGAAAGGCGGCCCTTGCGGGCGGGGCCGGGACCCGCCGGGCGGGGCAGACCAGCCGTACCGGACGGAGCCGGGCCAGGGCTTACCGGCCCAACCCGCCGCCCGGCCCGCCCCGCCGCGGACCCCCCACCGCGCCCGCGCCGGGCGCCGACCCCGTGGCTCGGCAGACCGCGGACCCCCGCCCCGCCCCGGAAGCGGCGGAAGATCGCCCCGCCCCGCGCCAAGGGCCCCTTCCATGGCGCGATTTCGGCAATCCCCGCACCCGACGGCGAGGTGGGGTTTCCGCCACTTGCCGACCGGACTCCGATGACCCGAGCGAACACCCCGCGGCCGTACCCCCTCAGGCGTCCGGCCGCAACGGATGGAGGACGGGGGTGAGGGCGGTGAGGACGTCCACACCGCCTCCTCCGACAGACTGCGCCTCTGGAGGTCCGCGAGGGCGCGGGACGCGCGACTGGTCGATCCGCCGGCCCGGCCGGGCCCCAGGGTGCGCGAGGCGGGGCGCGGACGCGGGAAGTGGGCACGAGGCGGCCTTCCGCTCGACGGGCGCGGGGATCGAGAATGTTCTTCGAACGCGTGTTCACATCGATTCCCAGAGGTGGCTCTTGAAACGTAGACGGACGCAGCCCTTCCGACTGCTCGGCGGGCGCTTCGGACCGTGGTCGGCCGCACTGACCGCGGGCGTACTGCTCGCGGTGGTGCCCATGTCGGCGGCCCGTGCGCAGGCCGCCGGAGCGCCGGACGTGCCGGAACCGGCGGTGCCCACCGCGCAGGGCTTCGTGGCGTCGAGTTCGCCGGCCTGCTCGACGGACGCCTCCGCGCCCACCGCCCTCGGAGACCCGACTCCGCAGCTGACGGCGGTGGTGCACCTCGCGGCCGGCAGCACCGACCCGGGCTATCTGCGCGCGCACTTCGACATTCAGGCGCACCAGGCTCCGGACACCTGGACCGAGGCGGCCGGCGTGCTGGCCCCCGAGCCCGACGGGCTGGTGACGGACGGGCAGGTCGTGACCAACTCGGTCACGGATCCGCTGTCCGAGGGCACGCTCTACCGGATGGCCGCCTCCACGTGGTCGTACACGGGCAACGCCGACGCGTACGTCGCCTCACCGAGCACCGCCTCCACCAGCGGCTGGTGCTACTTCACGGTGGACCCGACCGCCCCGCTGGCGCCGAAGGTGACGCTCGGCGACCCGTACACCCCCTGCGCGGCCGACGCGTGCGCGGCCCACGGCGGGCCGGGCGTCCCGGGCAGCTTCACCTTCGCGCCAGGTGACGGCGACACCGGTGTGGTGGGGTACGAGTACCAGATCGAGGAAGGGCCCATGGTGCAGGTCCCGGGGTCCCCCGCGACCGTGAGCATCGCGCCTCGGGCCCGGGGCGTGTCCATCCTCGACGTGCGGGCGCAGGACGCGACGGGCCGCTACGGACCCGCGACCGAAGTGGACTTCAACGTCGCGCCCTCCGCCGCGTCGATCGGGCTCTGGCACTTCGACGACGGGCAGCCGGGTGACCACTCGACGCCGGCGGCCGACACCGCCTCCGGCACGGGCGGCCGACACGCGGCGACCCTCTCCGGCACGGGCGCGGACCGGACGGCGCTGGGCAGGCGGGGCAGCGGTGACGAAGCCCTCGCCCTCGACGGTGCCACAGGCGACGCCGAGACGGACGGACGCGTCGTCGACCCCGCCGCCTCCTTCGCCGTGTCGGCATGGGTCTTCCCGACCGACCTGACCGAGGACCGCACCGCCCTCTCCCAGACCGGCGGCGACGGCTCGGGCTTCAGCCTCGGGTACGCCGCGGCCGACCAGGCGTGGCAGTTCTCCTACACCTGGAACGACGCCGACGGCGCCGGCCACGTCGCCCGCGCCGAGGCTCCGGGAGGCACGGAGCGCGTGTGGACACAGCTCGCCGGGTCGTACGACTCCGTGGCACACACCCTCACTCTCTACGTCAACGGGCAGCCGCAGGGCTCGCCGACGGGTCTCCCGGCGACGGCGGCGGCCGGGAGCACCTCGGGCGACCTGGAGTTCGGGCGCGGCACGACCGCCGACGCCGCCCAATCCCCCAGCGCCTACTGGCACGGCTACCTCGACGAGGTGCAGGTCTGGCAGCGCACCCTGTCATCCGACGACGCCCTCCAGGACGCGCGCCTGGAGGACCCGGACACCGGGTCGCCCGCCGTCGCGAACGTGGCCGCCTGGGATGCCACGAGCGCGAGCGGCACCGCCCTCACCGACTCCACGACCGGCTACGGCCGCACCCTGACGACCGAGGGCGGCGCCCGGTTCGGGGATGACACGCTCGTGCTGGACGGTGTGGACGACGCGGCCGGCACACCCGGTCCGGTGGTCGACGGCAGCGGGTCCTTCACGGTCAGCGTGCTCGTGCAGCCCGACATGTCGGCGATCGCGGGCAAGCCCGACGGGTGGACCGGCCAGGTCGTCGGCCAGCGCACGGCGGACGGCTCCGACTGGGGCGTCTGGTACCGGCTCGCCGGCCGCACCGACGCCTACGACCCCGCCACGGGGGACCTGGTCTCCGTGCCGGTCACGCAGTGGCTGCTGGGACGGATGGACGACGACGGCACGTTCACCGGGGTGACGTCCCAGGACGCCACGGTCTGGAGTCCCGGCACCGAGAACGACCCGGTCCAGGTGACCGGCACGTTCGACGCCCAGGCGGGCACGGCGTCGCTCTTCACGGGCTACAGCCACGAGGGCACCGCGGACTTCGGTCCGGGAGCGGGGGCAGGCACCGGGGAACTCACGGTCGGCAAGGCGTACCTCGACGGCGGTTGGGGGTCCTTCTTCCCGGGACGCGTGACCTCGGTCAGCCTGTGGGCGGGCGCCATGAGCGACAACGACGTGATCCTTTCGAACCTCGGCTGATACGTCCGCGCCGGCGGCACCGGCGTCCCGGTGGTGCGCTCCTCCACCGGGGCGCGGGGGCCGGACCGGCGCGGCCCGGCCCGCTCAGCTCCGGTCCCGCTCGTTCGGGGCCGGGTGGGCGGGTCAGGTGCCGGACTGGAGGCGGAGGCCCGCCAGGGTCAGCTCCAGGGCGGCGCAGAACTGCTCGATGTCGTCGTGGCCGTCGAACTCGTCGACGATGTCGTGCACGAACGGGAAGTCCGCGGGGTCCATCTCCCGCCACCTCTGGGCGTAGCGGGAGAGGAACTCCTCGCGGCTCACGGCGCCGTCGAGCACCTCCTGGGGCGGTTCCTGCCCGAGGTCCACGGCGGAGCCGACGACGACCCCGACGACCGCGGACACCGCGTGGAACCGCTGGCGCGCGCTCAGGTCGAGGCGGAGGGTCTGCTCGCCGAGCCTCTCGTACAGGCGCAGGGAGTTGCCCTGGACGGTGGAACTGCGCATGAAGTACGAACCCAGCCAGGGCCGCTCGACGATCGCGTAGAAGAGCGTCATCGCCATCGCGCGGAGGGCGTCGATCGGGTCGTCGCGGGCCGGGAGCGCCTCGACGTCGGCCAGCACCGAGCCGATCACGTGGTCGGTGGCGCGGTCGAGCAGTTCCTCCTTGTTCGCGACGTACCAGTAGATGCTGGCGACACCGCCGCCGAGGCGCTGCGCGAGCGCCCGGAACGTCAGCGCCGGCTCCCCGGCCTCGTCGAGCAGGGCCACCGCCTCGGTGAGCACCGACTCCATCGAGTGCGAAGCCCGTCGGCGCCCCTCACTCGCGCGGTTCTGCAGCCGTGCCATGGGTCACATCCTTCAGCGACTTGCCCCCCATCGAACGTTGTTCTATCTTAGCGTATCGTACGTTGTTCGATAGTCGAATGGCGTTCGATTGGAGGACTGCCATGACCACCGCCACGCCCCCACCCGACACACCGTCCGCCACCTATCCGTCCCTGCGCGCGGCCTGGATTCCGCTGGCCGCCCTCTGCCTCGCCTTCTTCGTCGAGATGGTCGACAACACGCTGCTGTCGATCGCCCTGCCCACGATCGGCCGCGACCTCGGCAGCGGGACGACCGCGTTGCAGTGGGTCACCGGGGCGTACTCGCTGACCTTCGGCGGCCTGCTGCTCACCGCCGGTTCGATGGCCGACCGGCTCGGCCGCCGACGGGTGCTGCTGGTCGGGCTCGCCGTGTTCGGCGCGCTGAGCCTGTGCGTCGTCGCCGTCTCCACCACGGGCGAGCTGATCGCCCTGCGGGCCGCACTCGGCGTCGCCGCCGCGGCGATGGCCCCGATCACGAACTCCCTGGTCTTCCGGCTGTTCGACGACAAGGCGCTGCGGATGCGGGCCATGACGGTGATGATCGTGGTCGGCATGTCCGGCTTCGTCCTCGGGCCGCTGCTCGGCGGCACCGCGCTGGCGCACGTGCGGTGGGAGTGGCTGCTCGTGGTCAACGCGCCGATCGCCGTCTTCGCGTGCGTCGGCGTCCGGCTCGGCGTCCCGGCCGACCGGCCGGAGGGCCTGACCCGCGACGCGCTCGACCTGCCCGGCGCGGTGCTGAGCGTCGCCGCCATCGGGCTCGCCTGCTACTCGCTGACCAGCGGCGTCGACCGCGGCTGGGCCTCCGGGACCACCCTCGCCTCGATCGTCGGCGCCGTCGCGGCCGGGATCGGGTTCGTCCTGCACGAGCGGCGCAGCGCGGCACCCATGCTGGACCTGGGCCTCTTCCGCAACGGCACCGTGCGCGGCGCCACCCTCGCGCAGATCGGCACCGCCATCGCGATGGCCGCGGTGATGTTCGGGCTCATCCTCCACTTCCAGTACGCCTACGGGTGGAGCCCGGTCCGCGCGGGCCTGGCCAACCTGCCGATGATCGTGACGATGCTCGCCGCGACCCCGCTGTCCGAGGGTCTCGCGCGCCGGTACGGCCACCGCGTCGCCTGCCTGGTCGGCGCGGCCTGCCTGGCCGGCTCCCTGGCCGGCCTGTCCTGGGGCGTCGACCACGGGTACGCGGTGATCGCCGCCTGCCTGGTGCTGATGACGGTGGGGCTGCGCACCGTGATGACGATCTGCGCGGTCGCGCTCGTCGACGCGATGCCGAGCAACCGCACCTCGATCGGCGCGGCGCTCAACGACACCGCGCAGGAGGTCGGTTCGAGCGTCGGCACCGCGGTGATCGGCACGCTGATCGCCGCGCTGGTCACCACGCAACTGCCGGCGGGCACGTGGAGCGGCGACCTCGTCGCGTCGTTCTTCCACGGCGAACGGGTCGCCTACGGTCTGCTCGCCGTCGTCGTCGGGCTGATCGCGGGGGTGGGTGCGCTGAGCCTCACGAACTCCCACTCCGTCGAGGAGCACGCCGAGGAGGAGGCCGTCGCCGAGGAGGCCGTCGGGGAGAAGGTCGCCTGACGGTCGGGGGGTGCGGGGGGCGGGTTCGGCGGCCCCCGGACGCGGGGGCGGGGCCCGGGGGCCGCGGTCGGCTGGACGCGGTCGGGGGGACGGGGGCCGCGGTCGGGGGGACGCGGGCCGAGAGGGCGGGCCCCGGGCGGCGGGGCCCGGGTCACGGCGCGAGGCTCAGGCGCGGCGCCTCCGGCAGCGGTACGGGCGCCTCCGCGGGCGGGGTCGCCCGGAACGCCTCGATCATGTAGGCGGCGAAGCGGCGCGACGCCGCGAGGCGGGTGGCGGCCGGCGCGTCCTGGACGCCCCGGTGCGCCATGAGCATCAGCACCAGGTCGTCCACGACGAAGCCGGCGCGGAGCCGACCGGTCCGCTGCGCGCGCCGGGTCAGCTCGGCGACCGCCCGCAGGGTCTGCTCCCGGTCGGCGGCGAAGTCCATGGCCTCGGGGAACGCCGTCATGAAGGCGTCGGCGAACCCCCGGCTGCGGGCGTGGAGCTCGCAGATCCGCACGATCACGCTCTGGAACCCCTGCCACGGGTCCGGGTCGGCCAGGGCCTCGCGCACGACGGCGTGGCAGGCCCGCCGCTGGTCGGCGAAGGTCACCGCGATCAGCTCCCGCTTGGTCGGGAAGTGCCGGTACAGCGTGGCGGGGCCGACGGCCGCGTGCCGGGCGACCTCCCGCATGGGCGCGCTCAGTCCCTGCTCGCTGAACACCGAGCGCGCGGCCTCCAGGATGCGGGCCCGGTTGTCCCGGGCGTCGGAGCGCGGGGCGTGAGGCAAATGTGCGGTCATGCGTTCTCACTTTAGCGAAACGGACGGGTGCGTCCGTTACGTTCCGACGGTGGTGCCGCCCGTCGCACCGCCGGACCGCCCCGTGGCCCGTCCGTCCGCGCGAGGCGTCCGCCCCGGTGACGCGTCCGTCGCCGCGACCTGCCCGTCCGTACGAGGAGCCGAGGAACACGATGAAAGCCGTCACGATCAGGACGTTCGGAGACCCCGCGGGTCTGGAGGTCGTCGACCTCCCGGAGCCGGAGCCCGGTCCGGGACAGGTGCGGGTCGCCACGGAGGCGATCGGGGTGGGCGGCGTGGACGCCGTCATCCGCCGGGGGACGCTCGCCGGCTACGGCTTCCGGCCGGGCCACCTCCTCGGCAGCGAGGTCGCGGGGAGCGTCACCGCGGTGGGAGAGGGCGTGGACCCCGCGTGGACGGGGCGGCGGGTCTGGGCGTTCACCGGCCTGTCCGGCGGGTACGCGGAGCACACCGTCGCCGCCGTCGACGACGTCCTTCCGCTGCCCGACGGCCTGACCGGCGTCGACGCGGTCGCCCTGGGCGGCTCCGGGGTGGTCGCGCACTTCGCGCTGGACCGCGGCCGCCTGCGTCCCGGCGAGGCGGTGCTCGTCCGCGGCGCGGCGGGGAGCATCGGGATCACGGCGGTCCAGCTCGCGGCGCGAGGGGGCGCCGGGGTGGTCGCCGTCACCACGTCGTCACCGGAACGCGGCGCCCGCCTGCGGGAGTTGGGCGCGACGCACGTCCTGGACCGCTCCGGCGAGGGCGGTCCGGACGCGCCGGCGGGCTACGACGTGCTGGTCGACGTCGTGGGAGGCCCCCAACTCCCCTCGTTCTTCGACCGCTTGAATCCCAACGGACGGTTCGTGTCCGTCGGCGTGGTCGGCGGGCAGCCGCCGGCGGACTTCGGCATGCGGCTGATGGAGGTCTTCCGCAGGTCGCTGTCGTTCGCCACCTTCAGCTCCGACACCGTGCCGGCTCCCGAACGGCAGGCCGTACGCTCCGCCCAGTTCGCCGACGCCGCGCGCGGCGACCTGCGCACCGTCGTGCACGACGTGCTGCCCCTGGAGGACGCGGCAGCGGCCCACCGCGCGATGGACGCGGGCGAGGTCTTCGGCCGGGTGGTCCTGACCCCCTGATCTTCCGCCCCCACCCGACACCCGCACCCCGGCACTGGACGCGAGCCCCTCGCCTCGGTTCGTCGGTCATCGGGGTCGGGGGTCGGGGGGTGGTCAGGGGCGGTGGTGGGCGAGGGTGCGGTGGAGGTCGTCGAGGCCGTCGGCCAGGTGGCGGCGCAGGGTCGGGGTCAGGTCGGTGCGGGCCAGGCACTCCCGCGCCGCGGCGAGGGTGGCCGGGTGGGCCTCGGTCGCCGGGAACAGGCGGCGGCCGAGTGCCTCGGCGACCGCGTCGCCGCGCTCCTCGGCGGCGGCCGGGACCTGCTCGAAGTACCGCCGCACGTAGTCCTGTCGGAGTTCCGGCGTGCCGGAGAGCCAGAAGCCCTCGGCGGTCGCGGTCAGCAGCGGCGTGGTGAGCGCGCCCGGGGTGAACAGCCGCTGCCAGGCCCGTTCCTTCGCGGCGGGGTCCGGCAGCGCGGCGCGGGCGCGGGCCGCGCCCAGCTCGCCGGTGTCGCTGGGGTCGCGCGCGAGTTCGGCCGCGATCCGGTCCTCCCCCGCCGCCCCGGCCGCGGCGAGCCGGGACAGCGCGGCCCAGCGCAGGTTCGCGTCGAAGGCGAGGCCCTCCGGCTGGTCGCGGCCGTCCAGCCAGGCGGTGAGCCGGGCCAGCCGGTCCTCACCCGTCGCGGTGGCGATCACACCGCGCAGGGCGGCGATCCGCAGCCCGCGCCCGGCGCCGGGGCGGCCGAGCACGCCGTGCGCGGCGTCGCCGAGCAGGACGAGCGCGGCGGGCCGCTCGGCCGGGTCGAGGTAGCGGGCGGCGACGTGGTCGCGGGAGAAGTCCAGCACCGAGGCCACGATGCTGTCCGAACTCTCGGCCGGGAGGTGCGCGGCGACCAGGTCCAGGTAGGCGGCGGCGGGGAGTTCGGCGCCGCGGGTGAGGTCGCGGAGGTGCTCCCACAGGACGGCGCGGCCGGACTCGTCGGCGACGGCGGACAGCGAGGCGGTCACGGTGGCCGCCGAGCGGTCGTCGAGCCGGACCCGCGCCCACGTCAGGTCGCCGTCATTGGGCAGGAGCAGCGCGGGGCGCGGGGCGCCGGCCAGTTCGGGCAGGGCGGTACGGCCCCCGGGCGCGACGTCGGCGTCCAGCGGCCGGCCGGGCACCAGCGCAGCGCCGTCCCATCCGTGGACGCCGACCCGTACCCGGTGCGGACGGCTGCCGTCGTTGACGAGCGCGGCCGAGGCGACGGTGCCGTCCGCCGCCTCCTCGACCTCGACGCGGAGGACGTCGACGCCGGTGGTGCGCAGCCACGTGTCGGCCCACTCCGGCACCTGCGGCCCGGCGGCGGACGCCAGCGCGTCGATGAAGTCGGACAGGCTCGCGTTGCCCCGGGCGTGCCGCGCGAAGTAGGTGTTGAGGCCGGCGAAGAACGCCTTGTCGCCCAGCCGGTGCATGAGCTGGTGCAGGGCCGAGGCGCCCTTGGCGTAGGAGATCCCGTCGAAGTTGGACAGCGCCTCGGCGACGGACGCGGCCCCGGTGGCGGCGACGGGGTGGGTGGTGGGGCGCTGGTCGGCGTCGTATCCCCAGCTCTTGCGGGCGGAGAAGAGCGTCCAGGCGCCGGTGTAGCGGGTGGCCTCGGCCGCGATCCGGTAGCCGAGCACCTCGGCGAAGGACTCGTTCAGCCACACGTCGTCCCACCAGCCCAGGGTGACCAGGTTGCCGAACCACATGTGGGCCATCTCGTGGCAGACGACCACGGCCCGCAGCGCGCGCTGCGCGTCGGTCGGCGCGGAGCGGAAGAGCATCCGGTCCTCGAAGGTGACGCAGCCCGGGCTCTCCATCGCCGCCCAGTTGAGCTCGGGCAGGAACGCCTGGTCATACCCGCCGAACGGGTAGCGCACGTCGAACAGTTGGTGCAGGCGGTCCAGCGACGCGCTGGTCAGCTCGAACAACTCCGGTGCTTCGCGGTCGAGTTCGGCGGCGAGTGAACGACGGGCGTACAGGGCGAGCGGGATGCCGTCGTGTTCGGCGCGCACGACGTGCAGGGGTCCGGCGACCACCGTGGTGAGGTAGCTGGAGATCGGGCCGATGTCGCCGACCTGCCAACGGCCGTCGGGCAGGCGGCTCGTGGCGCCGTTGCCGGCCACGGTCCAGCCCTCGGGGGCGGCGACGGTGAAGGTGAAGGGCGCCTTCAGGTCCGGCTGGTCGAAGCAGGCGAAGACCTTCGCGGCGAGGTCGGGGGCGCACGCCGTGTAGACGTACACCTCGCCGTCGGCCGGGTCGGTGAAGCGGTGCAGGCCCTCGGCGGTACGCGAGTACGGCATGTCGGCCTCGACCAGCAGCTCGTTGGCGGCGGCCAGTCCGGGCAGCGGGAGGCGGCCGCCGTCGAGGGTGGCGGGGTCCAGCGGGTGGCCGTTCAGCTCGGCGCGCAGCAGCGCCCCGGGGTCGATGTCCACGAAGGACGCGGCGCCGGGCTCCGCGCAGGCGAAGCGGATCACCGCGGTGCTGCGGAAGCCCTCCTCGCCGCGGGTGAGGTCCAGGGTGACGGCGTAGGACGAGACGTCGAGCAGGCGCGCGCGCAGCTCGGCCTCGTCGCGGAGGAGGGCGGACATTCCCGCATGCTGCCGCACCCCGCGCGCGCCGGACAACCGGATTTGCGGCGTACGAGCCGGCCGCGGACGTCCCCGGCCCTGCCCCGGCGCGGTCCCGCGGGGTCGCGGGGTCGCGGACGGGCCCCGCGCGGTCGCGGACGTACGCACCCTCCACCCGGGGTAGGAGTCCCGCACGGACCCGAGCACCCCGCGCATGCCCGAACACCCGCGCCCCGCCCGGGCACTGCGCACCTCGCCCGAGCGCCCCGCCCGAGCACCCCGCACAGCAGCCGGAGCACGCCACCCAGCAGACGGAGGACGCCGTGAAGGTCGGATTCGCCCTGCCCCAGTTCCACCAGCAGGCTTTCGAGGTCGCACGGGCGGCCGAGTTCGCGCGCGCGGCCGAGTCGGCGGGCGCGGCCAGCCTGTGGGTGGGCGACCGCAACCTCGCCGCGGTCCGGCCGAGCGTCGGCTACGGCGGTCAGGGGACCACCATCCCCGCCGAGCTGAACCCCGCGGCAGATCCCTTCACCTTGCTGGCGGTCGCCGCCGGCGCCACCGCGCACGTCGCCCTCGGCAGCCACGTGCTGGTCGCCCCGCTCTACCCGCCGGTGCAACTGGCCAGGTCGCTGACGACCATCGACCGGATCAGCGGGGGCCGCCTGCTGCCGGGCTTCGGCGTCGGCTGGTCACCGGAGGAGTACGAAGCCGCCGGCCTCGACTTCACCACGCGCGGCGCCCGGATGGACGAGACCCTCGACGCGCTCGACGCGATCTGGACGCAGGACCCGGCCGGGTACCGCGGGAACCACCTGTCCGTCCCCCTGCACCACGCGCCGCTCAAACCGGCTCGCCGGCCCCGCCCGCCCTTCTACCTCGGCGGGCAGTCCCCACGCGCGCTGCGGCGGGTCGCCCGCCGCGCCGACGGGTGGCTGCCGTTCTGCGTGGTGCCGAGCTGGCTCGACCTCGACGGGCTCGAACGGCAGCGGGCGTTCGTGGACGCGGCCGCCCGGGAGGCGGGCCGCGAGCCGTCCGCCATCGACAGCGTGCTGCGCGTCAACATCGATGCGGGCACCCCGTCCGACCGGGTCGCCGACGCCGTCAGGACCGTGGGGGAGCGCACCGGCATCGACCACGTCATGATCGACACGACCTACAGCGACGAGGGCGTCGACCAGGCGCTGGAGCGCGTGTCGCGGATCCTGGAGGGCGTACGGAGGGGCTGACCCGCCCGGGCACGGCGGCCCGGCGCCCCGGCGGGCTACGGGCTAATCGGGACGCAGCCTGGAGTCCTCCGGCAGGTCCCTGACGATGTGCTGGTTGCGCCGGTAGTGCAGCGCGCTGAGTGTGAGGAGCCCGTCCGTGTCACGGGCGGCGAACGCCTCGGCCATGGCCCGGTGTTCCTCGTGCAGGGCCCGCCGGCCCCGCGGCGACAGGTACGCCATCGGCTGGGCGGGCAGCGTCAGGTTCCACGCCTGTTCGAGCGTCCCGACCAGGCGGCGCATGCCGCACGCGCGCACCATCGCGAAGTGGAACGCCTTGCTCCCGCGCTGGTGGCCGCGGCCGTCGTGCGCGTCGATGGACGACGTGAGGTCGTCGTAGGCCCTGCGGACCGCGGCGTCGTCGTCGGCCGTGGCGCGCTCCACCGCCGCGCGCAGGGCCGCCCGCTCCAGCGCTTCGCGGACCGTGTACAGCTCCGACAGCTCGTCGCGCGTGACGTGGCAGACGCTGAAGCCGCCGCGCTCCTCGTGCTCGACGAGCCCCTCGGTGATCAAGGTCCTGAGCGCCTCCCGGACCGGGACGCGGCTGATCAGGAGGCGGTCGGCGACGTCGTCGACGTTGATGGGAGCGCCCGGCGGGACCAGGCCGGCGAGGATGACCGACCTCAGCCGGGCCAGCACCGCCGCCCGCGCGCTGCCCTCGAAGCCGGTGGCGAGCAGGCCCAGCCACAGCGCGGGCATCCGGCTCCCGGCCGCGCGGCCCGCTCCGGCCCGGGCGTCACGGCGCACCGGCCCGCCTCCCCGCCCGCTCCCCTCGTACACCCCTCACCCCTCTCACCCTAGGAACGCGGCATTACCCGCAGGTCACGGCGCCGATACATCCGCGCGGCCCCGGCCGCCGCGCCGGATATACCGGCGAGGCCACACCGCGGCAACACGCCGCGGCTAGGTTCGCCGGCACGAAGGGGGGCGACCCCGCGCCGTCCCGCGCCGCACCTTCACGCACCGCACCACGCACCACCGCACCACCGCGCGCCGCCCACCGCACCGCCGCGCGCCGTGCACCTGCCCGCACCCGTACCCGTACCCGTACCCCACCCGTACCCGGCCCGAAAGGGGCACGACGATGACGGACCTCATGGCGGAGTTGCTCGCGATGCCGGCGCGCCGCATCGCCCGGGCGGTCCGCGACGGCGAACTCTCGCCGGTGGAGATCGCCGAGGCCACCGCCGCCCGCATCGACCGGCTGGACGCGTCCCTGCACGCCTTCTGCACCCGCGCCGACGAGGTCATGCTCCGGCAGGCCCGCGCGCTCCAGCGGCGGCTGGCGCGCGGCGAGCCGGTCGGCGCGCTCGCCGGCGTGCCGCTCGCGGTGAAGGACCTGATCGCCACCCGGGGCATCCGCACCGCCGCGGGCACCCCGGCCTACCGGGACTTCGTCCCCGACGAGGACGACGTCGTGGTCCGGCGCGCGGTGGCCGCGGGCGCGCTCGTCGCGGGCAAGACGAACGTCTCCGAACTCGGCTACGGCGGCGTGGGCCACAACCCGGTCTTCCCCACCACCCGCAACCCGTGGAACCCCGCGCTCACCTCCGGGGGTTCGTCGGCCGGTTCCGCGGTCGCCGTCGCCACCGGCATGACCCCGCTGGCCCTCGGCAGCGACGGCGGCGGATCGGTGCGCTCGCCCGCGTCGTTCTGCGGGGTGGTCGGGATCAAGCCCTCGATGGGCCGGGTGCCGCTGTACCCCGGCTGCCGCGATCCGCGCTTCCCGGGGCTGTCGGGCTGGGAGTCGGTGGAGCACATCGGGCCGCTGGCCCGCGGCGTCGACGACGCGGCGCTGCTGCTGTCGGTGATCGCCGGTCCGGACCCGCGCGACCGCCACTCCATCCCGTGCGGCGACGTCGACTGGGGCACCGCGGCGCACGGCGACGTCCGCGGGCTGCGGATCGGCTTCTCCGAGGACTGGGGCCACGCGCGGGTCGACCCCCGGGTGCGGGAGGTGCTGCGCGGCGCGGCGCGGGTGTTCGAGGACACCCTCGGCTGCCACGTCGAGGAGGTCGACGTCCCCTGGGGGCGCGAGACCCTCGACGTGTACGCGACCATCGTCGCCCACGACACCGACCTCACCGGCATGCGGGACCTCGTCCGGCGCCACGGCGACCGGATGTCCCCGCACCTGGTCGAACTGGTCCGACGCGACTGGCGCGGGGCGGAGTTCACGGACGCGCTCATGGCCCGGCAACGGCTGTGCAACCAGGTGTGGCCGCTGATGGAGCGCTACGACCTGCTCCTGACCCCCGTCGTCGCGGTACCGCCCTTCGCGGTCGGGCGGCGCGGGCCCGAGACGATCGACGGCCACCCGGCGGCCCCCGAGGACTGGAGCCCGTTCACCTTCGTCGCCAACCTCACGGGGCTGCCGGCCGCTTCGGTACCCGCCGCCCTCACCCCGGACGGGCTGCCCGTCGGCGTCCACCTGCTCGGGGGCCACCTGGCCGACGCGGTGGTCCTGCGGGCGGCGGCCTGCTTCGAGGCGGCCGTGCGGGCCCCGACGTGGCTCGGCCGCCGCGCGGCCGCCGTGTGACGCCGCATGGCCGGCCCCGGTCCGGCCCGCGGCCGCACGGCCGGCCCCCGGTCCGGCCCGCCGCAGACGCGTGCGGCCGCCGCCGGTCGCCCGGCGACGGCCGCACGCGGGGCGCGGGACGCGTTCAGCTGGTGAAGCTGAACCAGTTGATGTTGACGAAGTCCGACGTGCTGCCGGCGAAGACCAGGTAGACGTCGTGGACGCCGGTCGCGGAGGCGACCATGTTGGCGGGGACCGTCTGCCAGTTCTGCCAGCCGCCGTTGTTGGCGAAGTCGATCTCGGCGACCTTCGTGCCGCCGGTGCTGTCCAGCCGGACCTGGATCGCGCCGCTGATGCCCGCGGCCGCGCCGGAGGCCAGCCGGGCCACGAACTGGTTCGGCGACGACGAACCGAAGTTGACGGACGAGAACTTCAGCCAGTCGCCGTTGGAGATGTAGCCGACGTCCTGGCCGCCGCCGGAGTCGGTGGTGGTCTCGGTCTGGACACCGCTCTGCCCGGCGTACGACGAGGCCCTGATGGTGCTGTAGGCGCTGGTGCCGGTACCGGTGCCACCGGTGCCGCCCGTGCCCGAACCGGCCCCCGCGCCCAGGGAGACCGTCCACGACGTGGGGGCGCCGTCCTGGATGTGGCCGTCGACCGGCGCCTGGCCGGTGGGGCCGACGTCGTCGTACGGGAACGCGTAGCCGATGCTCGCGTACTGGTGCACCAGGCGCGCGTAGTGGTTGGTGATCGGGTCCTGGTAGTACTGCGACGCGGTCACGCCGTCGGGCTGGTTGTTCCCGCCGGAGACCAGCAGGCTGCTGCGGTTGATCGCGGCGGCCAGCCGGGCGGCCACCGCGCCGCGGGCGTCCGCGCCGGAGTTGTAGAGCGGGCCCGACGCGCAGCCGAAGATGTCCACGGCGCTGGGCTTGGTGAACGCGACACCGTTGTCATTGAGTCCGGAGAACACGATCGCGCTGCCGGACACCTTGCCGGAGTACGCGCCGATGCTGCCCTGGCCGTTGACGGTCAGCGAGGTGCCGGCGTAGTGGCTCCAGACCCGGTTGAGGTAGTCGTCCCAGTAGCCGCCGAAGTCCACCGGCGCGTGCGAGGGCGAGAGCACCCGCAGCACCCCGCCGGAGGAGTTGCTGACCACGAGGTGGTCCCACGGGGCGCCGTCGGCGGCGTGCTGCGCCTGGAGGCCCGAGGCGATGGACGCCAGCGCGCCGGTGGGCAGCGGGCTGACCGACTGGTTGCCGGAAGCGCCGGTGCTGGCCATCGAGATGGGCAGCGCGACCATGTCCACGTAGCTGATGTTGGCGTAGAGGTTGGCGCTGTTGAAGGTGAACTCGCAGAACGTCCAGTTGGTGTTCCAGTTCGGGTCGGCGCTGACCAGCGCCGGCTGCACCAGCCCGGGCACGGTGCCGGGGTTGACGAAGAACTGGAGCTTCTGGCCGATCGAGAACCAGACCCGGCCGCCGATGACGTAGTTCGAGAGGTTCACCGTCACCGAGGAGCCGGAGGCGCCGAGGGCGATGGAGTAGTCGGCGATGGGGGTCACCGGCGAGGACGGGTTGGCCAGCCGGTGCACGGCGCCGTCGGAGGTGACGAACACCGGCCAGCCGCTGCTGTCCGACCCGGAGACGTAGGCGTACACGCTGCCCTGGCCGGAGTTGTTCTGGAGTTTCAGCGGCAGCGAGACACCCGCTGCGGCGGCCTGCGGTAGCAGCGACGACACGGGCGCGATTACGGCCGCGGCACCGGTGGCACCGGTTGCGGCGAGAAACGAACGTCGGGAAACCACAGATGCTCCCTGGGGGGTGACGTTCCGTCAGTAGCGCGACGGGGTGGGGGGCGATGCGCTCTGCAAGGGTGCTGGGGCTGACGAGACGGTATTTGGACTGGACCAATGCCGTCAAGGAAAGTCACCGCAAAAGCCTGCGGGCCCCCGTCCGCGGCGAAGGTGCCGCGGAGGGGGCCCGTGGGGCGCCGGGGGCGGGTCCGCCCCCGGCACGGGTTCAGCCGACCGTCACGGCCGAGGAGTCGACGAGTGCCAACCGGTGGTCGTACTGGATCGTGTAGACCGTGCCGGCGCCCGGGATGTAGGTCTCCGTGGGCCGGGTGGTCCCGTTGGCCGGGTAGAAGTCGTCCCGGTGGGCCGGCTGCGCCGTCGCCACGTACGCCTGGCCGGCGGGGAAGGCGTACCTGCCGAAGGCCGGGGCCGTGTCGGGTGCCAGGCCGGCGGGGTACTCGGACGCGTCCGGGTACGCCTCGCCGTAGAGCGGGGCGGCGGTGCCGCCGGAGGTGGTGAGGATTCTCACGCCCCGCGCCCTGACGGTGTTCACGCCGCCGGGGTTGTCGAACCACACCTTCTGGCCGCCGTACCAGACGGCCGTCCACTCGCCCTGCCGCCCGGCGACGACGAACTGCTGCCCCGCCGAGACCGTGGCGCTCCAGTCGTTGATCTCGTCCGTGCCCGGCGAGCCGTCGGCGTGCACGTACGGGTCGCTCACCAGGGGCGCGGTCGCGCTGGGCGCGGTCCGCACGTACAGGGTGCTGGACGGGGCGGTCCGGTCGGTGCACGCGGTGGTGGCGCCGGTCGGGTCGTCGGCCGGACAGACCTCCACCGTCTGCTGGTCGGACGCGAAGTCCGGGGCGATCGTCACGGCGGTGCCGACCGGGCCCACGCCGTGGCCGCCCTGGTCGGTCGGCGCGCCGAGCAGGTCCATGAACTGGTTCCAGTCCCAGTACGGCCCCGGGTCCCAGTGCATGCCGGAGACGAGCGAGTCGACCGGGCCGGGCACGTTGTCGTGGCCGATGATGTGCTCGCGGTCCAGCTTCACGTGGTACTTCGCCGCCAGGTACTTCACCAGTTCGGCGGTGTTCTCGTACTGGACCTGCGTGTACCAGGTGGCGCCGTGGGCCGCGTAGCCCTCGTGCTCGATGCCGACCGAGTGCATGTTGAGCCAGTAGTTGCCGGCCTGGAAGGCGATGTCCTTGTCGGCCACGGACTGGGTGACCGCGCCGTCCGAGGAGCGCATCACGTAGTTCGCCGCGTCGCCGGTCGCCGGGTTCTGGAAGCCGTCGATGGCCGTCTGGTACGACGTCTCGGTGTCGTGGATGACGATGTAGTCGATCGTCATCCCGTCGGCCGGGCGGTTCGCGACCTGGTAGTTGGTCGTCGCCGCGGGCGCCGACCGGCAGTCCAACCGCACCGGGCAGTCGGTGCCGGCCGACGACGTCCGCTTCAGGTGCAGGGCCGACAGGCCGCCGGTGTCCCCGCGCAGCGAGGGCTGGGGCGCCAGGCGCAGTTGCTGGCCCTGCGCTGTGGTGCGCCGGGCGCCCGCCTTCATGGTGGCGAACACCCGGTCCGCGAAGCCCGAAGCGGCCGACTGGTCCGAGGAGCCGCTGTAGCGGGCCACCGCGGCGTACCACTGGGCCGGGTCCGCCGGGGTGCCGCCCTTGAGCTGCTTCTCGTACGACGCGAGCAGCGCGGCCGCGGCGCGGATGTTGGAGCGGCGGTCGGTGCGCACGTCCTGCGCGGGCACCGAGAGCAGCTTCGCCGCGGCGGTCAGCGTGTGCAGCGACGGGTCGGCCGCCAGGGAGGCCAGGTCGGAGCGACCCACCGCGCCGGCGCCGCCGTCCGCGACCATCGACGGCGTCACGTCGGTCAGGCTCATCGGCCCGTACCCGCCGCTGGTGTTGTGGCCCTGGTGGACGTCCCACCGGGACTCCTGGTAGGCCACCGCCATCAGCACCGACTCCGGCACCTTCGACTCGTGGGCGGCGTCGGCGAAGTCCTGCTGCTCGCCCGAGGCGCCCGCGCCCGCGGCCGCGCCGTCACCGTTCTGGCTGGCCAGCGCCGCCGGCGCCGACACGGCGCCCGCCACGACCAGCGTCGCGCCCACGACGTAGGCCGCGAGCTTCCTTCTCGATCTCCGCCTGAGTCCCAACCGTCTGCCACCCTCCGCCGTGCGACGTGCCGACGGTCGTCACCCAGGTGACGGAACGTCAGCCCACGGTTCGATCATAGGGGCCGGTGATCGGATCGCGGGAAGGGGGGATCGGTGGGACGGGTGGTGCGGTGGAGACGACTCCATTCGTAGGATATATAATTTCCATATGAATCTGGATCGCACCCGCGCCGCCTCGGGGGACGAGCAGATGTCCCAGGCCCTGCACGGGCTGCTGGCGGGCGTCGGGCGGCTGTCCCGCACCCTCTTCGAGATCGGCGGCTTCGAGCTGCCCCGCAGCTCCGTGGGGGTGCTCGCCGCCCTGGAGGACGAGCCCCTGCGCGTCACCGACCTGCCGCCGCTGGTGGGGCTCACCCAGCCGCGGGTGACCACGGTGCTGCACGACCTGCACGAGCGGGGTCTCGTGGAGAAGCACCGCAGCACCGACGACCGGCGGGTCGTCCGGGTCCAGCTCACCGCGGCCGGCCGGGACCTGCTGCGCGACAGCCGGGAGCGGACGGCGGCCGTGCTGCTGGACGGACTCCGCTCGCACGTGGACGACCCCGGGGAGGCCGTGGCCGCGGCCCGGAAGGCGGTCGTCACCCTTCTCGACGCACTGGAATCGGAGGCCCGTTGAGCACCGCTCCCGTCCCGCAGACCACCGGTCGGCCCGACCCGGCGGACCCCGCGGACGAGCGGCCGACCCGCCCCCCGGGCCACCGCGCGCTGATGCCGCACCGCGTCGGCGGCCCGCGCCGCCGCTGGGACTGGGTCCTCGCCTCCGATCCGGGGCTGGCCGACCTGCAAAGCGCCTGGCGCACCCTGATCTGCCTGGTGGTCGGGCTCGCGGTCGGCTACGGGATGTCCCACGCGCTGTCCTTCCCGTCGATGCTGGGCATGATGATCGGCGCCCTCATCGGCCAGTTGGGCGCCACGCTCGTCGCCGACAACAGCATCGCCAAGCTCACCGGCGGCACCCTGCTGATGCCCGTCCCGCTCGTCGCGGGCCTGACCGCCAGCACCTGGACGCAGCCGCACCGGACCCTGGGCATGTGGATCGTCTCCGCCGCCCTCGTCGTGGTCTTCGCCTGCCTGAAGTTCGGCCCCGTCGCGCTCCGCAACGGCATGCTGGTGTTCGTCAGCCTGCTGATGGGCGCCCTCATGCCGCTCACCCGCGCCCAGTGCGGCCGGCTCTTCGTGATCGCGATGGTCGTCGCCGTGGCCTGCGTGGCCGCCCGGCTCGCACTGGCCTACCCGATGCCGTACGAGGACCTGCTGCGCACGCAGCGCGCGTTCGTCATCGAGGCCCGCCGGGTGGCCGGCGCGGCCGCCGAGGTCGTCGCGCCCGCCGACCCCTCGGCCGACCGGGCGGCGGCACTGCGGCGGATGGAGCGCTCGCTCAGGCGCCTGACCACCCGCACCCTGACGATCGACGCGCAGCTCGCGCAGCCCGAGGTGGCGGCCGACCCGCACGTGGCCGAACTCCTCCACCAGCACCTGTTCGACTGCGAGTTGGCCCTCCAGGGCCTCGGCGACGCGGCCCGCCGGATCGCGGGGACCCCCATGCCGCAGGCGCTGCGCGACGCGGTCCGCGCCGGCCTGGAGACGGCACGCGACATCCCCCTGAGGCGGACCGGCACCCTGCGCCCGGCCGCCGAGCGGATACGCGCCGAGGCCGCGGCGGCCTTCCCGTCCGCGGGCGGCTCCCCCGCGCAGGAACAGCCGCTGGCCGAGCGGGTCGCCGACCTGCTCGACGAGCTCGCCGACTCCCTCACCGCCTGGCTGAGCCTGGGCCGCGCGTCCTCGCACGACCGCACCAGGGCGCCGTTCCAGCCGAGCGTGGTCCTGGAGGCCGGGGTCCTGCCCAGCAGCGGGCCCAGCGCCCGCCGCGTGCTGGCCGGCTACGACGGCCCCGGCTGGCGGCGCGCGGTCCCCTACGTGCGGGCGCCCCTTCAGGCGGCGGCCGCGGTGGCGATCACCGTGCCGCTGGCGGACGCCCTCAACCCCGCGCGCTTCTACTGGGGGCTGGTCGGCGTCATGATCACCCTGCTCGGCAACAACACCCTGTCCGAGCGGGTGCGCAAGCTCTTCCACCGCATCATCGGCACCGTCGTGGGCGCCGTCGTCGGTGTCGCACTGGTCCACCTCATCGGCCCGGGCCACGTCTACTGGACCCTCACCGTCATCGTGGTCGCCTGCACCGCCGGCACCTGGGGCATGAAGCGCCAGTACGCGTACTGGGCCGTCGGCCTGGTCACGGCGCTGGTGCAGATGTACGCGCTGACCACGCCCACCGGGCAGCTCGACCACCTGCTCACCCAGCGCGTCGAGGACAACGGCCTCGGCATCGTGGTCGCCACCCTGTGCGCCTCCGTCATCTTCCCCGCCCCGACCCGCAGGGTCGCCCGCGAGTCCGTGCGCGCCCACCTGTCGGCCGTGGCGGACCTGGTGAAGCGGGTGGGCGAGCGGTGGCAGGACCCCGAGGCCCCGGTGCGGCTGCGGGGCGCGGGCCTCGCCGTCAGCAGCGCGCTGCACCAGGCGCAGGCGGTGCACCACCCCCTGCTGCGCCTGCCGATCGGCGGGCGCGGCCGGGCGATCGGCAACCGGCTGGGACTCCTTTCGACCGCCACCGGCCACGCGAAGGCGCTGGCGGCCGCCGCCGACATCGACATCGACCTCCCGCCCCGGATCCGGGAGCAGGTGGGCGCGGTGGTGGACACCATGGCCGGCTCGCTGGCGTCGCTCGGCGGGATCGTCGTCGGGGCGGGTGACGGCGGTGCGTGGGTCCGCGTCGACCCGCTGCTGCGCGACCTGCGCGCCGAACTGCACCTGGCCACCGGGCCCCGCGCGGACGCCATGCGCCGGTCGTTCCGCGAGCTGGCTTCGCTCGACGAGGCGCTGGCCGGCCTCGCGGCGGTGTACGGGGCGGCCGTGGCCGCGGCGCCGCGGACGGCCGGCGCGCCGGTGCGCCGGCCCCTGGCGGCCGACTGAGCCGCCGCCCCGCCACCCCCGCCGGGCCCCGCGGACACGCCCCGCCGGGACCGTACGCCCGGCGGGGCGTGTCCGCGGGGACCCGGCGGCGGGCCGGGTGAGACTGGGGGGATGGGCGACATCAGGCGCAGCGCGGGCCTGCTCCTCTTCCGCCGTACCGGTGCCGGGGTCGAGGTGCTGCTCGGCCACATGGGCGGGCCGTTCTGGGCCCGCAAGGACGCGGGGGCGTGGACGGTGCCGAAGGGCGAGTACGCGGGCGACGAGACGCCCTGGGACGCGGCGCGGCGGGAGTTCCGCGAGGAGTTGGGGCTGCCCGCGCCGCAGGGGGAGCCGCTGCCGCTGGGCGAGGTGGTGCAGTCCGGCGGGAAGCACGTGACGGTGTGGGCGGTGGAGGGCGACCTCGACCCGGCGGACGTGGTGCCGGGCACCTTCGCCATGGAGTGGCCGCGCGGTTCGGGCCGCACCGCGCACTTCCCGGAGCTGGACCGGGTGGCGTGGTTCGGGCTCGACGCGGCGCGCGGCGTCGTCGTCAGGGCGCAGGCGCGGTTCCTCGACCGGCTCGCGGAACGGATCTGACGGTCGCCCCGGCGCGTGCCCCGCGCCGGCCGTCGCCGCGGGGGCCGTGTCCGGTCCGTGGGACGGGCGTCCGGTGGGCGGGCGGTGAGCTGCCGCCGGTCCGGGACCGTGGGAGCGTGGGCGGAAAGGGCGCCCCGGCGGCCCGCGGCCGCCGCCTGCGAGCGGGCGCCCATGAGGAGGACCTCATGCGCGCGCTGGAGACGATCGGCTTCTCCCTGCTGGTGATGGCCATCTGCGTCGGCCTGCTGCTGGCCCTGATGGGCGGCCTGCGCTACCGCGGCGACCCGCCCGCCCACCACCGCCGCAGGCACCTGCTCCACCACTAGAAACGTGGGCCGGTCCGGCGGATCGTGCCCTCCGACGGCTCAGGAGCGGGGGCCGAGGCCCCGGTCGAGCGCGTCGAAGAGGCGGGCGAGGCCGTCCCGGTGGTCGGCGGCCACGTCGTCCGGGGGGTCGCCCGCGGTGAGGCGGCGGGCGGCTCCGGTCAGGACGGCGCCGTAGCCGGCCACGAAGAAGGCGGCGAGCAGGGTGGCGTCGCCCTCGTAGGAGGGGTCGCGGTCGAGTTCGTCCTCAAGGGTCCGCTGGAGGTCGGCGGCGATCTCCCGCGCGCGGGCGACCAGCGCGGGCGAGGCGGCGACCGTGCGGAAGAAGGGGATCGACCGGTCGTTGAGACCGGAGAGCGGGTGGCGGTCGTCCACCAGGCGCCCGACCGCCTCGCGCAGGGAGGCGCGCACGTCGACGCCCGGATCGCGGTCGCGCACCGCCGACCGCAGGAGTTCCGCGGCGTCGTCCGCGCGGTCGAGGAAGAGGTCCTCCTTGCGCGGGAAGTGGTTGAAGACGGTCACGCTCGACACCCCGGCCGCCCGGGCGACCTCGGCGACCGTCACCTTGTCGTAGCCGCGCTCGAGGAACAGCCGGGCCGCGGCCTCCGCGATCCTCGCGCGGGTCTGCGGCCCGCCGCGCTCTCCGGTCCTGGGCATGCGGTCTGGCTCCCGTCGTCGGCGTTTACCTTGTGCGACTCAATGTAGTCGCTTAATGTAGTGCTCGGCCCGCCCCGCGAGCGTCCCGCGGACGGTACCGAGATCGGAGCACATGATGAAGGCAGCCTGTTTCCGCCGCTTCGGCGGCCCCGAGGTCCTGGAGCTCGTGGACCTGCCCGACCCGCACCCGGGCCCCGGCGAGGTCCGGATCGCGGTGCGCGCGGCCGGGGTGAACGCGAGCGACTGGAAGAAGCGCGCGGGCCTGATGGACCGGGAACTGCCGCAGACCCTGGGGTACGAGGCCGCGGGCGTCGTCGACGAGCTCGGCGAGGGGGTGCGGGACGCGGCGGTCGGCGACCGTGTCCTCGGGTTCTGCGCGGACGGCGCGGCGCAGGCGGAGTCCGCGGTGCTGTCCTCCTACGCGCCGGTCCCGCCGTCGCTCGACCTCGCCGTCGCCGCCGCGCTCCCGGCCGCCGTCGAGACGGCGGTGCGCGCGCTCGACCGGCTCGGCGTCGGCGGCGGGGCCACCCTGCTGGTCAACGGCGCCTCCGGGAACGTGGGGAGCGCCGCGGTGCAGTTCGCCGTGGCGCGCGGCGC